>JBAUOG010000770.1:0-1520 GCA_049579625.1 Bryobacteraceae bacterium | reverse complement strand
GGCTTAAACTCCGCGATGGTTCCCTGGAACATGAACTGCGGCTCTTGAGCCGGGGTTGTGGACACCACGATATAGCCCGCGCTCTCGGCCGCGGCGAGTGACATCGTGACCACGTTCTGGCCCACGCTCGCGTAAGTGAAGGTGTTGTTGTAGTAGTCCAGGTTGTAAGCGGTGAGCGCTTCGCCCGCGGCGGTCACAACAAACTGCGGAATCGCCGTGCCGACAATGGGATCGACCCACAGGTCCGCTAAATCCGCGCACCCTTCGCCGGCGGCGTTCGTGAGCGAAGGCAGCACGAGATATTGCGCTTGCGTGGCGGGGTCGGCCTTCTGGATGCCGAGCGCGCGGAAGTAGGAATTCGCCGCCACCCAAAACGGATTGGTGATGCCTTGCATGACCGTGCCGTTGCCGTTCGCATCGAAGACCGTGCCTTCCAGGCCCAGCCGGATTGGCACCTGCATGGTGTGCGACTCGGCGGTCGTAGGCGCAAGGCCCGTGCCTGGGTCCTTCGGATAGCGGATCTCGCAAAGCGCCGTGCCCGCCGCGTAGGTCATGATCGTTTTCGAAAGGCCGGGGAGGTTGGAGTACGTGGGGTCCGGTTCATCCCAGTGCTGCGGCGTGCCCTGGCCGAGCGAAAACGCGTCCCAGCCCTGCGTGGGGTCCTGTGCCAGATACGCCGGGTCGTTGCCTACCGATTGCCTCAGCCCGAGGTTCATCGACTGGGGGATCACGATGCCGAGGATGGTAGTAAAAGCGATATTCAGTTGGCCGTCGACCCTGAAGCCCTGCGGGAAAAAGCCGTCTGCCTGCGGGCAGACCGCGAACTTATAGCCGTCCGCGTTGGTCTGGATGCTCATGCCTTCGAATTGGCCGAGCGGCCCGGCGCCGACGATGCCCAGCACGTCCTCATAGCTTGACTCGTCGCGCACCGCAGCCACTAAGCAGTTTGCCCAGAAGGCGCGCTGCGGGTTGCCGAAGGAGTTGCACCAGATTTCGGGGAGCGGCGCGCCCCAAATCGAATCCGAGAGAATCGAGGTCGAGGTCACCGTGTGGCGAAAGAAACCGCCAATGATGCCGGTGCCGTTGTCCTTGATCACGACGCTCTGCGGCTGCTCCGGGTGCCCGCCGAAGTAATTCGACATGCCGTGCGCGAGGCACCCGTTTGCCGAGTTGTAGAAGTAATCGCATTTCGTCCCGTCGCCGCCGGTCCCCTGGGTCGAGTATGGGCAGGGCCGATAGCCGGGGACCACATCTTTGTTGAACGGCTTCCAGCATTGCCGGCTAACGGACCTTGGCGGATAGGATTGCGTGACGGGATAAAGGCCGTCGCTGCAACTGACTGACATCTGCGCCGAGCCATCGACCTGCCAGGAGATTATCAAGCCCTTCCACAGTTGCAGCAAGGTTGAAGTCTGAACGTGGAAAAGCGATAAATCGATCTCGGCGAATTCGAGGGAACAGTCATTCACCAGCTTCGAGAGCGCGCGGTCTGCGTTGCCCAGCACGAAGCGGACGTTGTC
>JBAUOG010000769.1:0-3367 GCA_049579625.1 Bryobacteraceae bacterium | reverse complement strand
GGCGGGGCTGGTACCGACGACTCCAAGTCAGCAGCGAAATCCGAAGCAGGACTTGTCCAAGGGTTTTCATGGCCCGAGGATGGCGGAATCCTTCGGGATCAAAATGCCGCGGCGCGGACATGATTCTGGCCAAGAGCTTCCGGGCTATGTCACAGGAGTGTTTGATTCCACTTGAGTTAGGCTTCCGTAATCCCGACAGATTCCTAGCTGGCGAGAGTCCGGCAGAGGCCGCCAAAGGAGCGCTGACAGCGTTCTTCCGGCTCCTCCGGAAAGATTCCATTAAATCGGAGAATGCAGGGCTCGGCTCAGGGCAGAGGAAACACAGCATCCCCGATGGGACTTACGATTGGACTATGAATCGCAGACGCTTTGCCCAACTGGCTGCATCTTCTCTGGCGCTATCCCCGACTGCCTCGCTCGCTCAATCTGGCCCAGCAGGGGTGGGACGCATGAAGCTGGCGACCCAACACGATTCCAGCGACGAAGTGTTGCGCGTAATGGCCGCATTGGGAGTGACCCACATCTGCGGCCGGTTGCCTTCGCCGCATTTGGACCAAAGCTGGTCAGTGGAAAGCTTGACCCGACTGCGGGAACGCGTCGAATCTTTCGGTCTAACCTTAGGAGGCAGTTCCTCTGCCAATGAGTTCGAACTTCATTACGAAGTCCGAGAGCCCCGACATCATGCTGGGCAACAGCCCGGAGCGCGACCGGGAAATCGACGACATCTGCACGATGATTCGAAACTGCTCTCGAGCAGGCATTCACCTGGTCAAATACAACCTGACCATTCTGGGCGTGGTTCGCTCAGAACGAACAACCGGGCGTGGCGGCTCGAGCTACAGTACTTTCGACTATGCCAAAGCGCTGCGAAGCTGGCAGCCACCCGGGTCGCCCAATGCCCCCGCGGGGGGCGATCTATCAGGGGACCCGCCGCTGCCTGACATCAGCCCGATTTCCGCCGACACGATGTGGGAGCGCATCACGTACTTCTTGAGCCGAGTGGTTCCGGTGGCCGCTGAATACAAGGTGAGAATCGCTTGCCATCCGCATGACCCCGGCATGCCGCCCGACAGGGGGTTCCGCGGCGTTCACCGGGTGTTAGGCAGCGTGGATGGGTTGAAGCGATTCGTCGAGATCCAGGCGAACCCGTATCACGGCCTGAACTTCTGCCAGGGAACGGTGTCGGAAATGCTAACGAATCCGAACGCTGCGATCTTTGATGTGATCCGTTACTTCGGCGCGCGTAAGAAGATTTTCAACGTGCACTTCCGGAACATTCACGGAGGTTTCCTGCATTTTCAGGAGACGTTTCCGGATTGCGGAGACGTGGACCTGCTTGCGGCGCTACGTGTGTACAAGGAAGTCGGTTACGACGGGATGCTTATGCCGGACCATGTTCCCCAAATACAAGGCGACGAAGGCGGCCGGCAAGCCTTCGCGTTTGCGTTCGGATACATGCGGGGCCTGATGCAGGCGGCTGATGTATGAGTGGGCAAGCCTTCGACGGGCGCCTCGAGAGAGCTCTGAATTTGCGCTGAAGGCTTGATTAGACTTGTTGACGGTGATGGCGATGATGTGGCTCATTCAAACGATTCGATAACGCGCCGTGGGCTGCTCTGCCGGGCGGTGGGCGCTGGAGCGCTGGGATTGGCGCTCGATTCCGCCGACCATTTGGCAGCGCAGATTCCCGAGGCGCCGGTTCGCATAAGGGATTCTTTCGACTTCGGATGAAAGTTTTACAAAGGCGATGCGCCGGGCGCTTCGCAGCCTGTTTTCAACGATGCAACCCGGCGTAGCCTCGACTTGCCGCACGATTGGAGCATCGAAGGGCCCTTTGTCCAAACCCAGCCGAGCGCTGGACCGGGCGGCTACGCTCCCACCGGTATCGACTGGTATCGAAAACGCTTTCAGATTCCGTCGGCCTACCAGGGGCGGCACGTCTCGATTGAACTCGATGGTGTGTACCAGATCAGCGAGGTGTGGATCAACGGCCAATACCTGGGGAAACGGCCATTCGGATATATCAGCTTCGCCTACGACCTGACGCGTTACTTGAATGCCAACGGCGAAAATTTGATGTCGGTCAAGGTGGACAACTCGCTGCAACCCAACTCGCGCTGGTATTCGGCGGCGGGCATTTACCGGCACTCTTGGCTGCTGGCGACCCATTCGTGACGACGCCAAAAATGGCGAGTAGCGGAGCAACCGTCCAAGTGGAAACGCGGGTGCAAAACGAGAGTGCAGCGGTTACAGCATGCGCTAACGGCGTCCATCCTGGACCCGAAGGCAGAGCGATGCAAAGCGCGAATGTCTCCCAGGAGGTCGGCGCCCACGGTGAGTATGTGTTCATGCAGCAGATGGCCATGGAAAGCCCTAAACTGTGGAGCGTCACGGAGCCGTCGTTATACCGGCTGCGAAGCACGGTCCGAGTGAGCGGGCAAGTCGTAGACGAGTACCAGACTCCTTTCGGGATTCGCGAAGCTGTTTCGATGCGGACCGCGGCTTTCTTCTAAACGGCGAGCGGGTAAAGATGAACGGTGTGTGCCTGCACCACGGGGCCGGTTCGGTGGGGTCCGTGGGATGTTTCATACGAGCCAGGCACGCTCAAGGCAGTGGGCACCAAGGCGGGCAGAGTTGTGGTGGAAGAGGAGGTCTCGACGGCAGGAGATCCAGTGAAGCCGGCCGAAACCGAACACTATGCTTGTCATACTTATGTGACACATCATTTCGGGGAGCATCGTTTCAATTGACTTCCAAATCTCAAGCGCCTCCCGCTTCGGGGATCACCCGCGCCGTCATTCTAGGCGCAGGCCCGGCAGGGCTATCGGCCGCCTACGAGCTCGAAAAAAGCGGGGTCCACTCCCTGATCCTGGAGAAGGACCAATTCTGCGGAGGGTTATCCCGGACGGAGGAGTACAAAGGATACCTTTTCGACTTGGGAGGGCATCGGTTCTACACCAAGGTGCCCATGATCGAACAGATCTGGCGCGAAGTCCTGGGAGACGATTTGATAGAGCGGCCTCGGCTTTCCAGGATTTTCTACCGGTCGAAGTTCTTTAGCTATCCGCTCGATTTTCGAAACGCACTCAGCAGCCTGGGTCACTTCGAGTCCGTCCGATGCCTATTTAGCTTTCTCTTCTCGCGATTCTTTCCGGTGAAACCGGAGGACCACTTCGAGGCTTGGGTTTCCAACCGGTTTGGCAAACGGCTCTTTAATGTCTTTTTCAAGACGTATACCGAGAAAATCTGGGGCGTCTCCTGTCGCGAACTACGCTCCGATTGGGCAGCCCAGCGGATCCGTGGCCTGTCTGTAGGCATGCTCTTACGGAACGCCCTGAGGAGCACAGAGAAGCAAAGAAGCCTATCC
>JBAUOG010000768.1:0-4302 GCA_049579625.1 Bryobacteraceae bacterium | reverse complement strand
ACAGGTGGAAAGCCCCACCCGGACGGACGCTCCGCTCTATGTGGCATCGCTTGGAGGGCGCGCACCCCGCAACTTGGGCGTCTCCGGACGAACGGCAGCGTGGTCTCCTGATGGAGGGAGGCTGGCTTACGCAACTCGGTCGGCGTTGTACTCCGTGAAGGTGGATGGAAGCGAATCGCTCAAGCTCGCCGACGTCGCCGCAGTCTGGGCGATTTGTTGGTCGCCGGATGGGAAGTACCACCGCCTGACCATTGACGAGCCGACCGCACCTCGGTTTGGCACATCTCTGCTGACGGGACCGGGCTTCCGCCGGTATTCCCGCAATGGACTGCCGCCGGGAGAACCTGGATGCAAGGCTGGACCCCGGATGGCAGATACTCATTCGAGCGCCACGAGGCGGGTGGGCGGGTGGATCTGTGGGCGGTCCGTGAACAGTCCGACATCGCGGGCCGGCCGCGCCGGCAGACCTTCCAACTGACGAATGGCCCGCTGGATCTCGACGGCGTAGTCAGTTCACGCGATGGTACGAAGCTGTTTGCACTGGGCCGGATGTCGCGCGGAGAACTGCTGAACTGGAACGGGAAATCGCGTCAGTTTGTTGGCTGGCTTCCCGGCTTATCGGCGGACGGCATCGCATTCTCTCCCGATGGTGAATGGGTAGCCTACACTCTTTGGCCGGAACGCACACTTTGGCGCAGCCGGGCTGACGGCAGCAACCGGTTACAGCTGACTTCATCGCCGATGGAGGCACTTGCTCCGCGGTGGTCACCAAACGGACAAACCTTGGCCTTCATGGCGCACGCATCGGGCAAACAATGCCACTGGAGTGTTTATTTGGTGCCGGCCTCGGGCGGCAGCGCGGAACCTGTGTTGCCAGCTAATTCCGACTACGCTACACCGAGCTGGTCGCCGGACGGCAGAGCGTTGGCCTTTGGAGGGGTCACTTGGCTAAACGGTTTCGCCAAGAAATCGACGTCTGTTAGCACCATCGATCTGCGGACTCGCAAGGTCACTCAGCTGCCCGGCTCTGAAGGATTGTGGGCGCCCAAGTGGTCGCCCAACGGGAAATACATCGCAGCCAAGACGACCGATTCCCAGAACATCATGCTGTTCGATTTCAAGTCGCAGCAATGGTCCCAGTTGGCCAAGTTCGAGGGTCGCGGATATATCGCCTGTGTGTGCTGGTCGCGGGCGGGAGATTCCGTCTACTTCAACACGCACGATGCCATCTATCGCGTCGGCCTGCGCGACAGGAAGATGACTTTGGTGACCAGCCTGAAAGACATTCGGCTGGCGCAAACGCTCGGCGAATGGTTCGGCTTGGCGCCCGACGATTCCCCGATGGTGCTGCGTGACATCAGCATCCAGGAGATCTACGCCCTGGATGTGAAGTGGCCGTGAGCTGGCGGCCACATGGCCATCCTCCACCCGCCTCGTACTTTCCAACAGCTCGGCACCAAATCGCTGGTTCCACGTACTACGCTGGAGTACGAAACGCGGTCGGCATCCGTTTTCATCATTGCGGGTGTGCGAGAGCTCATGCTTAGTTCAGTGCTGGAGTTTGTTGCGGCCCGGAGTCTTTTCGACCTCGGCGGTGGCGGAATCAAGCAACGCATCGCACGCCGTGGACAAGGGAAGTCGGGCGGGTCTCGGACCTTTATTGCATTCCGTGCAGGTGCCCGGGCGTTCTTCGTACATGGCTTCGCCAGGAACGAAAAGCACAACATCGAACGTGACGAACTGGTGGCGCTCAAAAGGCTGGCTTGCTTCCGGAACGCCGATAGAGGTGACATTGCAATGAGAAAGCAATATCGTAGCCCATTGATGGAATCCATACGCGAGACTGCCGAAGGCTTACATGCCGCCGGCGCGATGGACAAACTCACCTTGCGTGAGTTCGACGAGTTGTGCTTGACGCCCGTGCGACCCCTGAAGCCTAAGCCGGCGTAGCCACAGCCAAACAGGCTCTGGAATTCCGGGCAACCGCTCCTTTACAGTCGCGGCTCGGTAGGTTTAACAAGGATCCTACCGTGTTAGGTACTCAGTGGAGCGGGTGCCACACGCGCCGGACCGGTGGTCGGGCCCACCCTACATATAAATCCCGCCGTTCACATCCAGCACGTGTCCGGTGATGAAACTGGCCTCATCGCTCACCAGGAACTTCACCGCTTGCGCCACATCTTCCGCCGTGCCCATCCTTCGAAGCGGGGTGTTGTCCACCATCTTCTTCTTCAGTTCATCCGATAGTCCATGCGTCATGTCCGTCTCAATGAATCCCGGCGCAACCGCATTCACGGTGATGTTTCGGCTCCCCACTTCCTGTGCCAGTGACTTCGTCAGTCCGATGAGCCCGGCCTTCGACGCCACGTAATTGGCTTGCCCGGGATTTCCCATCTCGCCCACGACCGACGATATATTCACAATCCGGCCCCAGCGCTCCCGCAGCATACCCTGCAGCACTTGCTGGATGGCGTAGAACGCTCCGCTCAGGTTCGTCGTCAGCACCGTCTCCCAATCCGTCTGCTTCATGCGGACCGCGAGCCCATCTTTAGTAATGCCGCCGTTATTCACCAGAATGTCGATACGCCCAAACTCCCTGGCGGCTTTGTCAATGGCCTGCGCGATTGAATCCTTGCTCGCCAGATCCATCTCCACGATAAATGCTTCGGATCCACCTGCCCGGATGCCAGCCGCGACTTCCTCCAGCTTGTCTAGCGAGCGCGCCGCCAGCACGACGCGATAGCCGCCCGCAGCCAGGACGTTCGCACAGGCCTTGCCAATTCCCCGGCTTGCGCCGGTGATCAAAACCACTCGATTATTCATGATTGAGTCCAATACAGCGCTCTTAACCGAACGCATCCGGCGTCAGAAGTACTCGCCGGTGTTCAAACAGTGCGCGTTCCAGGCGCTCTCGATCATCATAATGGGTGGAGGCTCGAATGTCTGCTTTCGGGCCTCGGCACACAACCATGTCAACTACCACGTCACCGAACGATGTCTGCGAGTTCATACGCGTCCTGGAGCGCGCCGGAGAGCTGCATCGCATTCCTTTTGAGGTGGATCCCTACCTTGAAATCACCGAGTTTGCCGACCGTTCAGTCAAGCAGAATGGTCCCGCACTGTTGTTTGAGAGGCCCAAGGGTTCCAGCGTCCCGCTTCTCATCAACGCATTCGCCAGCATGCGGCGCATGGAGATTGCGCTCGGCGTCGACAACATCGAGGATATTGCTGCGCGTATCGCCGGCTACCTGCAGATGCAGAAACCCGAAGGCCTCGTCGACAAGCTGAAAATGCTGCCGAAACTGGCCGAGATGAACGCCGCGTTTCCCAAAACGGTGAAAGACGGCCCCTGCAAAGAGGTCGTCCGCCGCACTGATTTTTCACTGGATGAATTTCCGATTCTGCACTGCTGGCCGCATGATGGCGGGCGCTTCATCACCCTGCCGCTGGTCTTCTCGAATAATCCGGCAACAGGAAAGCGCAATTGCGGCATGTATCGCATGCAGGTCTTCGACGGGCAAACCACCGGAATGCACTGGCAACGGCACAAGCAAGGCGCCGACCACTACCGGCGCATGGCCCAGGAAGGCAAGGACACGCGCATGCCAGTGGCCGTGGCCATCGGGTCCGACCCCGCCACGATGTATTCCGCCATTCTGCCGCTGCCCCCGGAAATCGATGAGATGATGTTTGCCGGCTTCCTGCGCGGAAAAGCGGTGGAGATGGTGAAATGCGAGACCTCCGAGATCGAAGTTCCCGCCAACGCAGAAATCGTGTTGGAAGGCTACTTGAATCTCGGCGAGCTTCGCAATGAGGGGCCCTTCGGTGATCACACCGGCTTCTATTCACTCGATGACGATTACCCCGTGTTTCACCTGGAGTGCATCACTCATCGCAAGAAGCCGGTCTACACCGCGACTATCGTCGGGCCGCCGCCCATGGAAGATTTCTACATGGGCAAAGGCATCGAGCGCATCTTTCTGCCGCTCATGCGCCTGCAGTTGCCGGAAGTGCGCGACATTTGCATGCCCGCCGAGGGCGTCTTCCACAATTTGATTCTGGTCTCCATGCGCAAGTCGTACCCCGGCCACGCACGCAAGGTCATGCATGCCATCTGGGGGCTCGGTCAGGCCATGTTCAGCAAGGTCATCGTTGTGGTTGACGAAGATGTCGATGTTCAAAACGTCCGCGAAGTCGCGTGGAAGGCACTGAACAACATTGATCCGCAGCGCGACATCGAATTCGTAATGGGCCCCGTGGATTCGCTTGACCACTCCAGCCGTCTGCCGGACTATGGTTCGA
>JBAUOG010000767.1:0-1993 GCA_049579625.1 Bryobacteraceae bacterium | reverse complement strand
CAGCAGAAGGCCCAGCGCCGCCAGCGTTCTGTAAATGGAACTTCTGAGGTAGTCCCATACCGTCAGGTCGGAATAGACCCAATGCGATAGGAACCGACGCCAACTGCGTGGAAGGAACTCCCCTTCTGCCAATACAACGCCCGTCAGTCCGCGCTGTCGCCCGACCTCGGTCAGCAGGTAGAGTCGTTCACCTTGGCGCCCTTTTCCACATCCACTTCGTCGAAGCGCGCCAACCGCACTTTGCCTTTGCCGGTGGCCACTTCGAGCAGCGGATATCGCGAGGCATCCTCCGGCCACATCGCCATCCACGTTCTGGCGTACGACGCCACATAGAATTTCTCAACCGCCGACCAATCGCGCGTGTAATCGAGGCCGACCGACAGCACGAACATTACTGCGGCGGTGAGCACGGCTCCGGTCGTCCAGAGCGGCCTCGGAGGCTGGCTCAGATTCCAGCGTTCTTTGAAGGTCAGCATCAAAACGCCTTGTCCTTTACTCCTATTCCGGCGTCCTTCCCTCCAACGGAGAACTCCGGCACCCAGTCGCCAGGCGATGCAGTCCGCGGTTGTTCCACCGCCTGGCGTGCTCGCTCCCATTTGCTGGCATCGGCTCGTTCGATCATTGCCCTCAGGTCGGCCGCCGTTGTTGCCTCCTTCTTCGCGCTGGCCAACAGCAGGTTCACCAGAATCGTCCGCAGCGCCAGGAGTTCGGCGAGCACCATATCCTCCCGGTCCGTCGACCCTGCCCGCTCTAGTCGATCCCGCAGGATGGAGCGCACACACTCGCTGAGTCTCAAACCGGTTTCGCCGGCCAGCTCCTCTAGCCGCGCATACTCTTCCTCAGTCACCTTCGTGCCGACCGATCTGGTTCGCAACGCCGCCTTGCCCATCACATCTCTCCGTATTCCAGACTCAACGCCTCCCAGGCCACCTTTACCTCCGGCATCTCCCAGCCGCGCCGGAACAGCTCACGCACGTCTTCCACTCCTCGCTCGAAAACCCCACCGTGATCCCGTTGTCTTTGGCGCGAAACCAGCAATTGATCGGCTCCCCCGGTGTGTAGGCCTGAGTGGTGAATGCAAACAACCGTTCGCCATCCCAGATCTGTTGTGGTCTCGGCTCACGGAACGTACGCAGCAATGAACGAAACTCGGCGATCATCGGGTACGGCGCCAACGGATAAGCCGGGCCACGCGTCCCCGGCAAGCACAGCAGCATCGACAGTTCGCCATCCATACCAAGCGAAAACGCCAACGTGAAGCCGTTCTCGTGAAGCGTCGGGATCGCCGGTCGAAAGAATGTCTGGCCGCTGGCCCGGATAGGCTCACGCGCGGCGGCGTAATGCCCACGCGCGGCCACGCGCCACAGCACACGGAAAAAGGGAGCCAGCGCCTGGTTGAGCTCTGCCACACTGCAGGGTTTTTCGGCGTCCTCGAGCAACAGGTACAGATTCCGTCCCGCCATAATCGGCGGCCCACACCGGCTCGCTGGATCCTCGAGATGCTGAAGCAACTTTGCGACTGCTACCCGAACCACTTCCGGTGTAATCGGACTCGAACCCAGCGGCCGTTCCGGCCAGGCGTCCGGACCGAGGTTGCTGAAATATTCCCCGTCGTATCTTGATCGCTTGTTGCTCAACTGGTACGCCGCACTGAACGCCTTGAGCATTCCTATGAATGACTCGCGTGAAGGAGGGGTCTTCGAAAAGCCTTCCGAGCCTCGCTGCACGTAGTAGGCGAGCAGGGTCCACTGCGCCCGTGAAAGCATTTGTCCGGCCTCGCCCTTCCTGCGAATCTCCAGCAGCGATTCCGTCGCCTTACCCAACAGTTCCACCAGTTCGATCCGTTCATGGTTGGCGGATTCGAGGAGCCGCTTCGCGATTTCCGAGGTCGAAACGTTGTCCCCTTTTCGCTGGGCCGTCAGCTTTCTGAGGTCCTCCAGCCGATTGCGCAAGGCTTCGCTGATGCGCAGGGAAAGGGTCAGGCTCTGGCTTT
>JBAUOG010000766.1:0-13308 GCA_049579625.1 Bryobacteraceae bacterium | reverse complement strand
GATCCGCGAAGATTTCTCCAACTCTCGTCAGGGCCGCGTGGTCACTTGGATTGGCGTTGACGGCTCCCTCCGCCAAAGTAACGGCAGAGGTGAATGCGCCGGGAACGGAATCGGCCAGCGAGCGGTGAATGGAAATGGCCCGGCTGGTGTCGGAGTCATCCCCTGGCGCCAGCTTCGCCAGTGCCGCGTAGGCGGGCGCGGCGGCCTCATAATGTGTCAGCCAGGCATGGCCTTCACCCGCGAATTCGAGCGCAGCCACGTTGCCCGATGCCGCTGCATCCTGCTGTTTGGGCAGCCCCGCTAGTTCGCGCGACAGCTTACCGCTCTTCGTGAGGAGGGCGAAGAACTGCGTCCTCAGGTCAGGTGCGGCGAACCAGCTTTCGCGGAGCAGCTTCTCATGAGCAACCGGGTCGTAGGTGCCGGAAGTCCCTAACGCGCCGTGCCGCTGGTAGGCGAAAAGCAGATTTCGCACAAACGTCAAGTTGTGGGGGAAACGCTGGTGAGCATACTGGTTGACTCGCAGGAAGAGCACCGCCGTGACATCCGGCCCAGTGGGAACATTTTGGAAGTAGCGCTCCAAGTCACTTCCCGAGAACGTATCCACCACTTGTTTGGTTAAGTTCTCGTAGGACTGAAGCTGATCGCGCCGCAGGTAGAACCGAGCGAGCTTATCCGACCACGATGTGTCGTTGAACTTTTTCATCGCCTCGCGATAGGTCTTTTCGAGCTGGTCGTCCAGCTTGTTCTGTTCGAGGAACGTCGCCAGCCGTTCATACAGGCCGGGGTCTTCCGGGTTCTGGTCGATCTCGTGGCGATAGAGCGCCAGCGCGTCGTTCAAACGGTGCAGCTCAGTGAGCCTCGATATGTAACGGTCGAGGACGCGAGCATAGTCCGGTGAACGAACGGTTGGCGCAGCCGGTGTTGCTTGCTGCTTGATGGCGGCAAGATTCGGTTGTGTTCCCGGCGCGGCTTCCTCCTGCCCCCCGTTAGGCGACTCTCCCGCCGGTGGCGCCGGGGGAGCGAGCGTTGCGTTGATCGTGCCAATGGGCACGTGATCCGCTTTTAAGGCGAGTTCGTTCAATAAACGGTTATAGAGTGCAAACTCGGCCTGCTGATTCTTCTTCCGCATGTAGGAATCCGCCAGCAGCATGGCGGTGTCGAGGAAGGCCGGAGAGTTCGGATACTGAGTTAAATAAGCCGGACCGCGGGTAATGATGGCATCGTCCTGGCCATAGACCGCATAGGCGGCAATCAGTTTTGCTTCCAGGTCAGCGAGCGCCGGTGAATTGGGCGTTTCCTTCTTAAGCCGGTCGATCAGCTCCGAGGCGGCGGCGCGATGGAAGTAAGCTACCGCTGTTTCGCTTTCGCTTGAATACTCCTGCGCCGCTGACGATGGACTCAAGACCACCGATAAGATGCCGTTCAAGAAGCCCGGATGGTGATCCATCTGGCCAATGTTCTTGTAGAGGCTGAGATCTCGGCTGCCGAACCGAAGCTTCTGTTCGGGCGCCAGCAGCAAAAGGCCAGCGAGGTTGGCAAGCCCGTGTGAACGTGCTGCCGCGCCGGTTGGAAGAGCGTACAGCGAGTACCAGACCTTCGCTGCCTCGTCGTAGTCATGCACGCGCTCAAACAATGGGCCGAGCGTCTGCAGTTCGTCGGCGCTCCAAGCCGTCTTAGCTGCCTCGCGGCGGCCCTCCAGCTCGAGCAGCGCCGCTTCAGCCTGTTCCGGCTTCTGCTGCTGGTCGTAATAGAAGAAGATGCGTAGCGCCGGCGCAAGCGCGGCCGGTTGTGCGGCGACCTGTGTGCGTGCGTCCGCCAAAAACCGCCTCAGCAGGTGCCGGCTTTCGAGAAGGCGGTAGTAACGGGTGGCGAGGTTGGCTGGCCAAAGGGGACTGAACTGTTTATCGTAGGCCGCCAGTTCCTGTTGCGGTCCGCCGGTTAAGCCCGCCAGTTCCGCCGTGGCTATCACCGCAAACTCCTGATCGTCCGGAAATTGCTGGCTATGGCGAGTGAGCAGCGCTTGCGCATCGGCGGTTCGCTTCTGGGCGATCAGGTACTCGAAGTAGCGGGCCTGGATATCGGACTCCTTCGGCCACCGCTCCATCCATGCCTGATAAACCCGCATCTCGTCGTCGGCACTCAGTTTGGCGTCCAAACAAAGCTGAAGTGCCTCTTGAAACGAGGCATAGGAGACCGTGGCGGCCGGCGGGGCAAAGCGCTCCGAGGGCCGGTTCGGCTCCCGGGCGGCCCACAGCAAAGCTTGCAACTGCTTCTGCGGCTCGACGCGTCGTCGATAAAAGTGCGCCAAATCCAGAAATGCAGCGGCTTTGTCAGCCGAATACTCGGCAGCCCGGTTCCAATCGGCCTCCGCGCCCGCTGTGTCGAGCAGACGTTCTTCTTCGTGCGCCCGTAAGGCAAAGAGGTCCGATTGCCGCGGCCCACCCATGATCGCGCCTAATTGCTCCTTCGCTTCGGCGGGTGGACGCAGCCACATCACGCTACCGCCCGGCAGGCTCATCAGCCGGTACAGCGCCGCTTCGATCACGGACCCCGCGACCACGTTTTCGGCCCATGGGCTCAGCGCGCCCAGCGTCAGGCCGGCGCCCAGCAACAGCAACCCAGCGAGGAGAGAGTGCCTGGCGATGGATGTAGCGAGCTGCTGACAAGGGCTCTCACAGGCTGGCCTGTGACCCACTGTGTGTCGGGTCACAGATTGTTTCAACCCGGCTTCAGCCGGTGGCTTGGCTGAAGCCTGTGCCACGGCCGCTGCTAAGTTGCCGATAAAACGTGGCACAGCCTTTAGGCTGTGGCCGGATGAGGGCTTGTTCGGGGTCTTTCTTCGCAGCATGCTACGGAAGGACGTCAAGCGGCACCTCCTGATTGCTTACGTTGTGGGCAATGTCCTCAGCCGTCACGTGAATGGAATAACGGCCCGCCGGCAGCGAAGCGGGAACCGCCAGCGTTCCCGTGTTCGACTTCGCATCCTCGGCCCAGTGGATGGTAACGGGCTCGGCGCCATAGAGCCGGGCCGTGATGCGTCGCGTGGTCTGCGATGCCCGAACGCTCAGCGTGATGGTCTCGCCGGCACGCACTTGGCTCTTACTGAGCGTGGTACGAACGATCGGCGGCTGACTTGAGATGACGAAGGTCTTCTGCTCGCGGACAACGTGGCCGTCGCGATCTCGCAGAATCAGGCGCACAGTATGGACGCCGTCCCGCATGTCAGCCGGTGCCAGAAAACGTGTTTGCCAGATGTCTTCCTGTTTCAGATAGCGCAGTGGCTTGGTTAAGCCAAAGGGGAAAAGGGCAATCACAGACACGACAGATGGATCCGTGCGCACGCGCAAGACCGGATCGCCCGGTCGGATCAGCCGGGGGCGCAGGAGCGAACGAGGCGCGGCCAGGAAAGACGTGTAGGGCGTAACGAACTTGTACTTACGGGATAGCCGGATGATCTCGGCAATCGTGGCGGCGTCCTCGCCGTCGCGATCGATCTTTTCGAGTAATGCGTCGACTCGTGCTCGAGCCCAGGCGGCCGGGAGATAGACGTGGTCCGTTTCGTTAGCGGGTAAGTTGACAGGCGTCGATTGCACGGGCAGTGCATGGCCGCCATAAGTCGCGTTCACGGCGAATGTCGCCGCTCCAGATTGCTTGTACTCGCCCACCCACGATGCCCTCGACGCCGGATAGCTACTCTTCTCCAGCCTGTAAACCAAGTCGAAGTTGGCCGCTGGAGTCGCGTTCAAGGTGACGCTGTCGAATGGCTTCAGTCCGATCTTGCCGATCAGGGCTGCCAGCTTGAATTCCAGCGGTTCCGTTGACCGCACCTGCTCCGCTGCCCCGGAGTGAGAGGCCAGCAGTGTCATCAGCCGCACATTGGCATCGTCGCCAATGGCTAGGGTATAGACGTGCGGCCTCATGTCGACAGGCTTGGCCGACCAGACCGCATCGAACCAGGTGGCGAGCTTGTTTGGAACCACAGCGCCTTCGGTCATCTCGCCATCACTCAGCAAAACGACGTCGGTATTGGGCGTTGTCGATTGGTCCAGAGCCAGCTTCAGCGCCTTTTCGAGATTGGTGCCCCCCCGCAGCGTCGAGGCCCGAACCACATCCAGCGCTGCCGCCACCGCGGCCGGCGTGGCTGCCACCGGATCGGGTGTGGTGGTCTTCACGTCGGAGTTGAATACCACGACGTTGAAACGGTCCGCGGGCGTCAATGCGCGAAGCGTCGCCTCCAATGCCTGAAAGCTGCGTTCCAATTTGTCCCATTGCATGGAGAGCGATGTGTCAAAAAGCACCAGCAAGGTGCGAGGCGCTTTGGCGACGGCTTGGTCTCGAGCCTCGAGCATGGTCGAAACATCAAAGAATCCCGGATCGCCGCTCTGTGGATCCCGGTACGCCTCGACTTGTGGCTTTGGATCGGCGGCTAACTTATAGCGGACAGTGAAATCTTCGCGAACGACGAAGTTGTTGGCTTCGAAGGTCGCCTTGATTGTGTGGCCGTCCTGCTTGCCAAACTTCAAGGTGAAAGACTTACTCAAGACCTGGAAACCGCTAATCGCCTGGGGGCTGTCTAATTCCAGCGTCAAGGAGAAGCTCTCAACGTTGATCGGCCGATTCGCTTCAGGTTTGAGCGGCAGCACAAACGCGCTGGCAAGCTGGTCGACAGGAACCGTTTGCCGGTACGCGAGTTCAACCCGTTTGTAGCCGTCAGCGGGGATTGGAACGATCTTGGCCGTGAATTCGGCGCTGCGCTTCGCATCGCCTTCGGCATTGCTCTCCGTCACTTCACCCGATTGCAAGAGCCCTGGGTCAATCTGCATAGCGCGAATCTGGTCGTATAACTCGCCGGCTCGCTTTCGCTCCAGAATCACGCCGGGAATGCGGACGACGTCGTCCCAGACAGCGAAGTCCGAAATGACGGCATCGCCCAGGAGGGCGGCTCCGAAGGTGCCTTCCAAGACGCCATCCGTCTTGTTCCGGAAGACCTCGCGTATCGTGACGATGGCATGACCACCATCAATCTTGATGTCCGCGTGAAACTCGGCGATAGACAAAACGGATTGACTGGGCGCCTGAAGGGTCGACGGCGTGATTTGCCAGTTGTCGGCGCGAGCGCCCGAAGGGGCATATATCAACAGCGAAAGCATTAACAAAGGCCCTGGCAAAACGGCCTTGGCCGTCCTCCGTTGCCAGGTTGTAGCGAACACGATATCTCCTCCAGTCCTCACACAAAACGGAAACGCACGCTAGGGCAATGCTCTCTCCGCCACTTTCACAAGCCCATTGTCCGTACCTACATATAGGATTCCGTCGCGCCCGGTGATCGCCGTGACATTCAACGAGGGCAACCCCGCCGCCACAAAGCGCCAGCGTTCCGATCCTTTTTTCAAGATCGCCAGTCCCTGCGAAGCCGTTCCCGCATACACGGCCGATCCGGAAACCCACAGCGCATTCGGGTTGACCTCAACCCGCGCCGACCCCTTTGCCAGACCCTGTGCGGCAAACTGCTCCAGAGCCCCCTGGGCAGTCAACTTCAAGACACCCGAACCATATGTCCCAAGGTACACGTCGCCGCCATCTTGCGCCGAGGCAGTAATCCAGTTTTGGTGAAGATCTGAATTAGCCGTCGTGAAGCTGGCTGTTACTAACCCATTTCTAACCAGTGAGAATCCGCCCAGCGTTCCCGCCAACAGATCGCTGCCGCGCCACGCTAGCGTATTCACATGATTGTTCGCCAGACCTTGAAAGGCATAAATACTGGAAACGGATCCGCCCTCGACGAAACTTACCCCGGCGGGTGTCGCGACCACCATGGACGAGTCACCGTTCGCCTGCCGGCGAAAGACGACATCCGAGGCGTGGCTGGCGATCAAGCCGCTCTTCCGATCCATCACCTGCCGCAGCTGGTGGCTGCGATCAAAAAGCGCCAGCCCATTGGCCGTGGCTACTGCCACCACGTTCCCGGCTTCATCTTCTGCTATGCGATTGACACAGAAGATACGGTCGTCTTCAAAGTGCCGGGTGGGGCCATTGCCGCTCAACCGCACGATGTCCAGGCCACGGTCGAAGTAACCCACCCAAAGATTGCCCTGCTGATCGGCCCAAAGCGCCGCAACATGGCCATCGGAGAGTGGTGCGCTTTGGCCTCTCCGGTCTGCGTCCAAGGAAATCCCTTCATCCGGCAGTCGCACGACGGTCCGGGGGCTGACAGCCAGAAGCGCCTGCGGCGTGCGCACGAAAGACTGCACGCCGCCAACCGAAGCGGACGCGGCTGCGCCGAAACCTGCACGCTGCGATCGGGGACGTTCGACCCTTAAGTCTGCCAGAAGAATCCCTTCGTCCATCGTGCCAATCGCCAAGGTTCCACCCGTTACCTCCGATCCCGCTGTCCCCGGCAACAGCCCCAACGCTTGCGAAAAGACGCCCTCGGCCAGCTTTCGCGAGAACTTGCCATCCGTGAACTCGGCGACTCCCAACGGAGTGCCCACCCAAGCCCTTGGGCCATCCGTCTCCAGCGACAATACCTGAGGATCCGGAAGCTCGGTCTGAAAGCGACGTACCTCGCCCGCCCGCCATAGCCACACCCCCGTTTTGCGCGTGCCCACCCACAAGGCGTCTTTGGTTCCGGCGAGCCTCGTCACTTCCGCTTGGGCAAATTCGGGGTGAAAAAACGAAAGTTGTTTGGTGTCGGTGACCAACAATCCGTGCTCCGCCGTGCCCCAAAGCACTCGGCCGTCGCCTAGCCCCAGCAGCGCACTTACTTTCCGCAACTCGGGGCGATCGGGCCGGAACTGCCTCATTTGGTGGTTATCGAAGACAATTGCACCCTCACCGTCGGTACCGATCCACAGCTCGGGTGTTCCCGTTCCGCGGCGGACTGCGACCGTAACCAGCGCAGCGGCCGGCAGTTCCCGCCCGGCGTTCCAGACCTGTTTCAGCTTCCCGTCCGTGGAGTAACGGTAAAGCGCCGACTTGCCGCAGACAAACAGGTCGCCCTCAAAGATCGCGGCCGTCCGGTAGTCGGCAGCGGCAGCGAAGGATGTGAACGGGCTGTTTACGTTGCTTGCGACGGGGGAGAACGTGAAAGCAAGCAGCGAGGAACGGCTCACTCGCTGGGCGCTTTCGGCGACCGCCTGGCGAGCCAGCCACCAGGCTCGCACGGTAACGCCCAAAACGCCCAGCGCGAGCGCCGCGCCGACAGCGGAGATAACTCGTTTCCGGGAGAACAAAGGCAGACCAGACCCTCTGTAGCTCCACTCTAAACAAACTGTGGAGCGATGCAACAACTATTATGCGTAAGCATAATTAAAGTTTCGCAAGGTGATGGCAATGACATAAGACGTAAGCTAGAAGATAGATGACCTGCCCGCTTACAACGCAACCAAGTTACACAGAACCACGTCACTTATAAGAAGTAACCTGAGCTTACTTCTGTCGGCTGCCCCGAGTCGGGCCTTGCTAGCATCATTGGGAATGACCCGACGAGATCTGCTGGCCCTTGCTGCTGCCGGCGCAACCGCCCCGCTTCTTGCCGCATCTGAGCCGGCGGCGTCAGTAAAGCTTGGCATCGACCTGTTCAGTCTTCGGTCGCAGAATTGGACTCCGTTCCAATACCTCGATTACTGCGCCGCTCAGAAAGCCAGAGTCGTCCATTTCTCCGAAGTCCGCTTCATCGGCGGCCTCGATCCCGCCAATCTTCGCAAGGTCCGCCGGCACGCCGAAGAACTGAACATTGAGCTGGAAATCGGCATGAAGTCAATTTGCCCCTCCTCCGCGATGTTCGACGCCAAGGCCGGCACGGCGGAAGAGCAACTCACAGTGATGATCGAGTCGGCCCAAATCGTCGGTTCAAGGATCGTCCGCTGTGTGCTTGGCAGCGCGGACGACCGGAAGCCGGGTCCGCTCGACCTGCACATCGAAAACACCGTGAAGGTCTTGCATAAGGTCCGGTCGCGGGCGATGGACGCCGGAATCAAGATAGCGATCGAGAATCATGCCGGTGACATGCAGGCGCCCGAAGTGAAAATGCTCATCGAGCATGCCGGAACCGATTTCGTCGGCTCGTGTCTGGATTCCGGAAACCCACTATGGACTTTGGAAGACCCGCACGTCTCTCTCGAGATCCTCCACCCTTATGTCCTAACCAGCCACGTGCGCGACTCCGCCGTCTGGCTTACACCAGAAGGCGCGGCCGTGACCTGGGTCCGTATGGGGCAGGGAAATGTGGATATAGCCGGGTACATCAGGAAATACGCCGAGTTATGCCCGGGGAAGGCTCTGTCTCTGGAATCGATCGTTTTTGGTCCGCGATTATTCCCGTACCGCGACCCGAAATTCTGGGATGCGTACCGGGACGTCCCGGCCTGGGAGTTTGAGCGCTTCCTGGCACTGGCCGAGCGGGGTAAGCCGTACCCGGACGAGCCTTGGGAAGCTCCCAACGAGGCCCAGCGGGAACGCGAAGATCTGGAGGCGAGCCTCGCCTTCGTCAAGAAAACGCTGTCGCTGTCTTGATGGTCAGGGCTCCCAATGGATCCGCTTGCTGACGCGCGGTTGCTCTGATAATACCTGGAGAGTTTACAGCAGACACCCACCACAGCCTGGCCTGTGACCCACTGTGTGTCGGGTCACAGATTGTTTCAACCCGGCTTCAGCCGGTGGCCTGGCTGAAGGCTGTGCCACGGTTGGCTTAGCGGTAATAGTAGTTAACCGGGCGCAATCGCTGCCGGCCCCGGAACAGAGCCAGTAACCCGACTCCGGCCAGAAACCCGCCCACGTGAGCGAACCACGCCACGCTCTGCCCCTGATCCACCCCCATGCGGCCGAACGAGGAGAGGCCGCTGAAGAGTTGGATCGCAAACCAATACAGCAGCATTAGCGCCGCGGGCAACTCCACTCGCGTGATGAAGATAATGATGAAGATCAACGTGTCGATGCGCGCCCGCGGGTAGAGCAGCAGAAACGCGCCCATCACGCCCGCGATGGCGCCGCTCGCGCCCACTGTCGGTATCGGACTGCCATAGTTCACCACGAACTGCGTGAGGGCGGCCACGATGCCGCATGTCAGGTAGAACGCCAGGTACTTCCCGGAGCCGATCGCATCCTCAAGATGCGAACCGAACACCCACAAGAACCACATGTTGCCGATGATGTGCAGCCACCCGGCGTGTAGGAACATCGACGAGACAAACGCGCTCAAGTGGATGCGGTCCGGAATCAAGGCGTAATGCGCGACGAACATCTCGGTTGCCACGGGCGTCAGCACAAGCTGATACAGAAATACGTAGACATTGATAATGATCAAGGCCAGCGTGACCATCGGGAAAGAATTGCGTCGAATCAATGCGCGCAGCGGAATCATGGCTTAGAGGCGTCTTATCAGGCGGGTGATCTCCCACCAGTATGGATCAGTGATCGTCACCCCGATGGACACCGAGAACGGCGGGACGTACAGGCTCGACCGCCGTCCGGCAGCGTTGGGCCATCTCTTCATCGATCCGCCGCGCTACCTTGCCGCTGGCCGCCAACGCCAGCAGGTCCTCGACCTCGCCGACCGCCGGAATATGCCCGCGCGCCCCGATTGCGGTGCAGTTCAGAGCCGCCGCCGCGTTCGAAAAGTCGAGCGCTTCCGGTATCGGCATTCCCTGAAGGATGGCGTAGCAGAATGCCCCGTGATACGCGTCACCCGCTCCGGTCGTGTCGGCGCAGTGCACCTGAAACGCGGGCGAATAGTAGAACCCGCCCTGGAATAGCGCGACCGATCCATAGTCGCCCAGCGTCATGGCAGAAACTTTGATTCCGTATTCGCGTTGCACGCGGGCCAGCGCCACTAAGCCGTCCGCTTCGGTGGTCCACCGGCCCGGCCATACGGCACTCGCCACGAGGTAATCCGTGTTTTGGAGCACCGCCTCAAATCCCTGATAAACCGTGTCTACGTCGATCGCGACCGGAATGCCTGCTTTTCGCGCCACTTTGGCGGCGAACGCCGCAGCTTCCGTATCGCATCCATCCAGATGCACGATGCGGGCACTCAGAATATCCTCGGGCCGGATATCTTCCGGACGAAGTCGAAGACAGTCGGCGCGGTGCCAAAGCACGGTACGCTCGCCGGTACGCTGATCGATGAGGATGTAGGCCGTTTGATTCGGACAGCCCGCCCGAACGATCACGCCCGAGGTATCAACGCCCGTGCCGTCGAGGCTCTGCCGCTGGATCTCGCCCCGCAGATCGTCTCCGATCGTGCCGATGTATTTCGTCCGCAGGCCGAGCCGCGAACAGGCCACCATGGCGGTCGCCACCTGCCCGCCCGGGCTGAGAATCTCCGAACTGAACGGCACCTTTCCCGCATAGGGTGGGTATTCGGGCAACAGCAACAAAGTGTCGGTCGCATTGAGGCCGACGCCCACGACATCGAAGGCGGCTGTCAACAGGGCCTGCTATTTGAAGGATTTCGGTACTTGGTACAGGTAAATGGTGTGCGTGGTCCCGTGTGTGTTGGCCTCGGTATCCACGGAGTCAACGGGCCTCCAACCGGGTATCGGGTAGTCGTACGAGACAACGCGCGCATTGTTCTTAAGATAGCGCTCCAGGTTGGGACGAAGGCTTTCGTTGGCAGTCGTGGTGAGGTACAGAGTTACCACATCGGCGGGACTTAAGTCCTGTTGCAGCATATTACCTTGAATCACCCTAACGCTGGCTTGCAGATGGTGCTTCTTGACCTCTTCGGTCGCCTTCTTGGCCTCGCGCGGAGCAAGTTCTACGCCGATCGCTTTCACCCGAAATTGCTCGGCGGCCATGATCAGTATGCGACCGTCACCGCATCCCAGATCGTAGAGTGTCTCACCGGGTTTCAGATGCGCCATCTGGAGCATCTTTAGAACGACGTGCTCAGGCGAGTTGACGTACGGTGCGACGATGTCTTTCTTATAGTCCGCGAGGCGTGGACTGTCCTTCTGCTGTTGCTGCCCCCAGCTCAGTGCTGAGAACGCAAACACGATAACGCTACACCTCGTAAGCCGAAGCATCCGAGCCGACATAGAAAGATCCTGTTATCACGTAGTCTACCTCGATCCAAGCACAAGCGCGCTGTTGGTCTTTGAGTGTTTCGACCGGACTATTCGGTTTACCATCTCGGAGGTCGCAAACCATAGATCGCGGGGCTTGGAAATCGTGTACTCGGTGCCCTTGAAATACTTCACCGCGTGGCTGATCGAATCGCTCCACGGGATCTCCTGGGGGTAGAGATTGTAGTTCATGTAGAACAAGGGGCACTCAATATCTCCGATGCGCCGCAGGTCCTCTTGGGGTACATCTGCCTGCAAAATCGCCTTTGGCCCGGCGAAGATCACGCCGTCGGGTTTCGCTGCCGATCCCAGTTCCTTTTCAATGAGGTCGGACAGAAAATCGGTCTCTCCGTGTTTCTGGCTCAGGCGGCCCAAGTCCACCACCCCGGGCTTCACCTCGTGCAGCGCCCTGCCAAGGCCGGGAAAGTCAATATGCTCCGCCGCATCCTGCCGGAAGAGTATCCGCTGCTCCTGCAGGTTAAACGCGATCAGAGATACCCGCTCGATGCGCGAATCGTGATCGATCGCCCTCAATATGCTGATCAGGGCCGCCGTGTCAATCGGCTGAAGCACTGCTGCCTCTTTGTTTTGCGGGGCAAAGTTCACCAGAATCTTGATATTCAGCTGTTCCGGATTCGAGGCCACGCGGTGAATCCCCGGATCGTCCAGAAAGGGCTCAAACTGCACCTGGTCAATCTGACCGGCCGGCAAAAACAGCATCATGGCTTTGTCTTTCGCCGGCAGATTTGCCTCCACGTCCCAGCTCGATGCGCAAACACGTTCTGCACGGTCCCGCATCAGCCAGTCCACGTGGTAGTTCCCTTCGCCGATGTCAAATCCCCCGTGCAAGACGGCATCACCATGGGCATCGGGCTCAATAGCCGGAACCCGGATGTGCTGCGAGAAATACTGTGGGTGACCTTTATCGTCCGCCTTGAATACGCGGAAAACGACAGTGAGCAAATCTTCTTCGCCCTCCAGTTCTTTCAGAGGGATTGAAACGTCGTACAGGGCGTGATACCGAAGATCAAAACCGACTTCGGGCTTTTTGGACGTAACTTCGCACACCAGGTCTTTTCGCGTTTCACCCGCCTCTAGGACCGCCAGATCGGAAGGCAGCATGGAAAAATGTGTGCCCACCTCCGTCGGCTTCACGATGAATTGGGATCGCGCGACACTGGGGAACAGGGATAGGAGCGTCGCTGTCGCGACCAGGAGCCCGGTGGGCGCAGCATTCACCCGGTGGCGGCTCGAACCAGCCCGCCGAGGCAGACCAGAGGTTGCGAACAATGCTTCCAATAAACGCAGCGCCATGTTCCCCCAGGCGGCTGTCGGAGCCCGCATTTGCGTCTGCGGCCTCTCTGGGCATCATTATCCTCGAAAAGCAAAGTAAATGCTAACCTTTTTCCACTAGCAGATAGTCGGGGTAACAGCTTTTGATTCCTTTGCGTCACACTGAATGTGCCACGTCGGGTGACGAGGCGCACCGCAAAGTTCAGCCGGATTTCCCGTCAGGCACCTGGTGCGCGTGCCCCCAGTCTCCAACTCAGAGAATCCCGAGCCCGTTCCGTCTGAATCTCTGAACGGTTGCGACCGCTCCCAAGCCCTCCCCTGTGTTACAGTGCGAGTGATTATGGCCTCCCGAAGTGTTAACAAAGTCATCCTGGTTGGGAATCTGGGGCGAGACGCCGAAGCGAAGTTCACGCCCTCCGGCGTATCCGTCACCAAGTTTTCCGTCGCGACCAAACGCAGCTGGAAAGACCAGCAAACCAACGAGTGGAAGGAGGAGACCAACTGGACCAATGTCGTCTTGTGGCGCCAGGAGAATCTGGCTCAATACCTGACCAAGGGAAAGCAGGTCTACGTCGAAGGCCGGCTTCTCAATCGCAGCTACGATGATAAAGACGGAAAAAAGGTATACACCACTGAGGTAGTTGCCGAGGAGGTGATCCTTCTTGGCGGGCGCGGCGAAGGCGGCGCCGAAGGTGGCGGCGCATCGGCTTCCGGCGGATACCGCCAGGCGGGCGCAGGCCAACCGAAGCCGGCATCAGCCCCTGCCGGTGCTGCCGAGGAAGATCCCTTCGGCGGAATGGGCATTACCGACGACGACGTCCCGTTCTAGCCCGCATTTCTCACCAGCTGTAGGCAGAAGGGCGTCATTCGTGGCATAACTGAGTTTCCACACAACAGTTAGCGCCCCCAAAGGACGGCCTTCGCTATGACAGAGTGTAACCAATCGAGCTTC
>JBAUOG010000765.1:0-16591 GCA_049579625.1 Bryobacteraceae bacterium | reverse complement strand
TCGTGGAGCCGCTCACATCGCATCGGGGGCAAGATGAACCCACCGCGCCTCCCAACCTTGGCGGAACTTCAACAGCTTCCGGGAGAACTCGCACACTCCATGCGCACCGGCTCCGACGGGGCACAGTACCTCCTCACGACCAGCCCGGATGTGCGCCCGATTGTTCAATACCTTCGAAGCCAGTACGACGCCAGGGTCGTGGCGGTGTTTGCCGAAGATCGCTGCGCTTCTGAAGGAGTCTTCTTCAATTACTACGTTCTGGAAGTGCCCCGGAACCCGGAGTACTTGATTGTGCAGGCGCCGGTTCCGTTGAACGATCCGGTGTTCCCTTCGTTATCCGCGGAGTTGCCTTCACTCAACTGGCAGGAACGTGAGATCCAGGATTGGTTTGGCATGCGTGCCGTCGGGCACCCGAATCCGCGCCGGGTCGCGCTGCATGATAATTGGCCGGATGTTCATCCGTTACGAAAGGATTTTCCTCTCAGCGCGGCGTTGCCACCTTTCGAAGGAGAAAGGCACGTTTACCGGCCGGCTTCCGGAGCAGGCGTATTGCAGATTCCGGTCGGGCCTGTCCATGCCGGCATCATCGAGCCTGGTCATTTCAGCTTCGCGGTGGCCGGCGAGCCCATCATCTACCTGCAGCTCCGCATGTTCTATACCCACAAGGGTACGGAGAAGCTTTTTGAAAACCTGCCCATCCACAAGGCCGTGTTTCTGGCGGAAAGCATTTCCGGCGACTCCAGTTTTTCCCACGGTACGGCTTTCTGCCAGTCCATTGAACGAGCGGCTGAAATTGAAGTCCCCAGACAAGCGTTGGTGACACGCACCATACTGCTGGAATTGGAGAGGCTCTGCAACCACGTGGGCGACATCGGTGCCATCGCGACCGACGTGGGCTTCGTGATTGCCAATGCGCACGCCGGCCGCCTGCGCGAGATGCTGCTCACGTTGAACGAGCAGATGACAGGGAATCGGCTGTTGCGCGGCATGGTTTGCGTGGGCGGCGTCCGGCGCGCCTGGCGGGATGGACAACAAAACCTGTTGCGAAGCTCCATAGACGAGTTAGCCCGCGAGTTTGACCACCTCATCGCGATGATCGAGTCGTCCGATTCAACCAGGGACCGGTTGCGGCATACGGGTATTCTGTGGCCCGAGAAGGCTAAGGACCTGGGAATTGTTGGTCCTGGAGGGCGCGCTTCCGGAGTTGACCTGGATGTACGCCGCGATCATCCCTACGCGGCCTATGATCGGTTCCAATTCCGAGTCCCGGTCTATCTGGCCGGCGATGTCCTGTCACGGATGCAAGTGCGGATCGATGAAGTGAGAGAATCCATTGGCATTATTCGCAATGCTACGGATCAGAATCTCTACGGCGCACATTGCTCGGCGCCGCGTCCCATCCCGGCTGACCGCTGCGCCATCAGTGCGGTGGAAGGCTGGCGCGGCGAGATCATCCACTGGGTACGTACCGGCCCAAACAACCGCCTGGAGCGGTGCAAGATCAAGGACCCCTCGCTGAACAACTGGCCGGCGCTGGTGGAGGCCGTACAGGGGAACATCATTGCCGACTTCCCGGTGATCAACAAGAGTTTCAATCTGTCTTATTCGGGGACGGATCGCTGAGCTATGTTCAAGATCCTTCAGCAAACCTTCCGCATGGGCATCGTGACAACCGGCTACCCCGACGCGCCCGCCGAGATCCCGTCTACGTTTCGGGGCCGGCCAGAGTTCGATTTCGAACGCTGGCGCGACGCCCGGCCCGCCGCCGAAGTCTGCCCCACGGAAGCCATCTCCATCGAAGAAAGCGTGGGGTCGCGAACCGTGACGGTGGACTATGGGCGATGTGTTTTCTGCGGCTTGTGTGCTGAAACCACTTCAGATGAGGCCGTGCGCATCACTCGCGAGTTTGAACTCGCTGTGCGGAGTCGGGCCGGCCTCGTGATCACTGCGGAATACGAACTCAATCCAGACGGCACGCAACAACGACTGCTTTCCCTGCGGAATGGCCTTTGGCCCGGAGAACTGGATATCGATCAAGCGCGCGAAAAGGCGCAGGGAGAGATCCAGAAACTGCTGGGACGGAGCCTGTCAATTCGGCAAGTGGATGCCGGCTCCTGTAATGGCTGCGAGCTTGAGATTGCTGCGCTCAACAACGCGATTTACGATATCGAACGGCTGGGCATTCATTTTGTTGCCTCGCCGCGGCACGCCGACATGCTCTTGGTGACTGGCCCCGTAACTCGCAACATGGAACTCGCATTGCTTAAGACTTACGCCGCGACGCCCGAGCCCAAGGTGGTGATTGCCGTGGGCGCCTGTGGCATCAGCGGCGGCATCTTCGGCCGGAACTACGCCTCTCTCGGGGGAGTCGATGCCGTTGTGCCGGTTGATGTTTACATTCCAGGCTGCCCGCCTCGGCCGCAAGCGCTGCTTCATGGAATCCTGCTCGCACTGGGACGGCTTGCGAAAAAAGTCGACGCTCACCTCCCGCACGCAACGTAAGACCTGCGCGGCCCCGCCGGCTGATGTGGGCCTCGATTATTCCTGGGAACTTTTCTAGGGAACGACCGCCGGCGCGGATCAGTCTATGAACAGTCGAACCAGCCGAAAGAACCGGGCGTCAGAATCCGGCGCCGTCTGACCCGTAATAGGAGGCAATCATGGCATCTACAAAAGTCGCAATCGCACCAATGAAGGCGGCGCAGATTTCTAAGCCGGGAGCCGATTTCGAAATTGTCGAGCGCGAGATACCCAAGCCAGGCGTAGGGCACGTGCTCATCAAGGTGCAGGCCTGTGGTGTTTGCCACAGTGACTTGTTCACGAAAGAAGGCGCTTGGCCAGGAATCCAGTATCCACGTGTTCCAGGGCACGAAGTTGCCGGCATCATCGACGAACTGGGTGCCGGCGTTACCGGCTGGAAAAAGGGCCAGCGCGTCGGCGTCGGCTGGCACGGCGGCCATGACGGCACGTGTCTCCAGTGCCGGCGCGGCGATTTTCGAAATTGCCAGAATGTGAAAGTTGCGGGCATCAGCTATGATGGCGGATACCAGCGGTACATGGTGGCTCCCGTGGAGGCGCTGACGGCGATCCCCGATGGTCTATCAGACGCCGAAGCAGCCCCGCTTCTCTGCGCGGGGATTACCACGTTCAACGCGCTGCGGCACAGCGGTGCGGGGCCCGGCGACCTGGTCGCGGTGCTTGGCATAGGCGGCCTGGGTCACCTCGGAATTCAATTCGCGAACAAGTTCGGTTACAGAGTCGCGGCGATCGGGCGTGGATCCGAAAATGCGCCGCTCGCAAAGAAACTCGGAGCGAGCGTGTACATCGACAGCAAAGCGTCGAAGGCAGCAGAGGAATTGCAAAAGCTGGGCGGCGCACAGGTCATTATCGCGACAGCGCCAAGTTCGAAGGCGATGTCCGAAGTGATCGATGGTCTGGGGCCGAACGGCAAGCTTGTGGTCGTGGGTGCGGCGTTTGAACCCATCGAGGTCACACCAGTGCAGCTCATTACCGGAAGTCGCAGTATTCAAGGCTGGACCTCCGGAACGCCAACTGACGCCGAGGACACACTGCGCTTCGCTGAATTGACCGGCGTGCGGCCGATGATTGAAACCTATCCGCTCGAAAGAGCGGCCGAGGCTTACGAGCGCATGATGAGCGGAAAAGCACAGTTCCGCGTGGTCCTGACGATGTGAAGTGGACCAGCCGCGCAACAGCGCCGCTTAGGCGCGGCCGGCCGTAACCTTGCCAAAAACCCGGCAAAAGTTTCCGCCGCCGGCTTTACCGATGTCGTCAGGCGTGAAGCCCTGGAGCAGCATCTCGCCGACAACTGCCTGGAAAAATCCTCCACTCAGCCCCGGCCAGGCCTTGTTGGTGCCTTGGCCAACACGCGAGGACAGCAGATCTGTGTCGCTGCCGATACCGACGTGGTCGATGCCGACCGCGTCCGCCATCGCCTTGATTCCTTCCACGAAATCTTTCAGCGAGTCGGCCAAATGAGTCCACACGCCGATCACGCCGCCGGCATCGGCCACCACCTTCGCGTGTTCTTTGCTGATCAGCCGCGGCTTCATCATTTCCGCCATCCTGGGGTTCGCGCCAGTTCGGCTGTCGAGGCTCGTGTGGGACACAAGTACCGGCTGCGTGGTCACCTTCAACGCGCCCAGCACCGTCTCGTGACTGGCGTGAGCGAGGTCCACCACGATCCCCAACCGGTTGCACTCCTTCACGACCTCTGCGCCAAAGGCCGTCAGACCGCCAAGGTGTGCGGGGGTCGTGTTCGTGTCGCCCAATGGAGACACCATGTCGTCTCGCTCGTGAAGCAGTTGAAGGTCCCGCAAACCGCGTTTGTACACCTCTTCCACCCGGTCCAGGTGTCCCTCGATGAAATGTGATCCTTCGACCGTCTGGACAATGGTCGGTCGACCATGGTCGCGCACGGCCTGCAGGTCTTTCAGGTTCAGCGCCCGGCGAATGTGCCCCTCTTCCAGCTGCGCGTCGACCGCCGTGAGCCAGCGAAGGAAGTTATCGCGCGCGTCGCCTGGCTTTTTGTTAGGCGCGAAATCCAGAACGAAGCTGGCGCAGACGGCGGTAAGTCCCGATTTTTTGAGCTCTTCTGCGATAAAAAGGCCGGGAGTCTGAGGTTGTTCCTCTTGCCGCGGCGGGCCCTGCTGCGGGTGCGGTTCCGTCCCCGCGGGATAGACATGGTTATGCATGTCGACGCCAATGGTCCGGGACATGACCTGCGCAACACGCGGATCAGCCCCATCGCCCGCCGCATTCAGCCATGCCGGTGCGAGCAGCACCGCACCGCCGGTACCCACCGCAGTCGTCAGGAAACCCCGTCGCGAAAGACCGGGCAAGCTATTTTTGAACATACCGCTCATCGTAAATCACTTGCGATGGTGGAACCTATCACCTTCCGAGCAGGGTACACCTCAGTCCATGTACAAATCCGACCAGCAGGACAGTTTCCTGAGGTCTATCTTTCGCTTGGGCTATCGTCGGCCTTGAGGTCGCCGATGGCGTATTGGATTCCTGCGAGCATGTGGGCCACCCACGGTCTTAAGTAATAGACCCTCTCATCGTGGCCGTGCGCCTCGTAGAATACGCGGCCATTCCCAACACGCTGGATGTAACTCAATGCATAGTCGCCGTCGGTCCGCTTGGTGGCGGCGGGTTCCTTCGCTTTATCTTCCGCGCTCATTTTTTTGTAGTTGACGCTGGTCAACACGTGAACACGCTTCCGGCTGAACGAGTCCTGGGCGAAGGTGTACGTCTCGTCGACAATCTCGTACCCGTGGGCCGGAAACATGGATGTCAGCGGGCTGTTCGGATCGTCAATCTTGACCGGAATCAGGGTTGGGTAGGACCAGTGAAATTTGAAAAATCCGCCGATCATTTCGTTGAATTCGGGCCAGGTACCCGTTAGTGCGGTTGGTTCAGCGCCGGGTGAGGCCGGACGCCCGCTGGTATGGTACGCATCGGTCGCGGCGTGAACGCCAGCCAGGCCCTTTCCACCTTTGACAAAGTCAAGCAGTGCCTGGCGGCGCGCGCTGGAGACCGCTTTGTCGTTGGGATCATCCAAAAACTCGCCGGTTGTGTTGTCCAGGAAGAGCGCATCATATTGCTTGAGATTCTCAGGCGTGATCGTGGCGGAATCGTACGTGATCGTTGTCGTCCACGAGCCCGTCTTGTCTCCGAGATACTCAACCATCTTCGCCGCCAGCGGTATAGAAGTGTGTACCCAGCCGACGGCCTTGCACAACACGAGTACATGTCGAACGCCTTGCGGTGTTGCGAAAGGCTTATCGGGCAAAGCCGCCATCATCGCTGACACGTCCGAAGGGTTAGCAAACTGCTTTTGAGGGCAGCCGGTGCTGAATCCCCCACTAAACCCTTCCGCTGGACAGGGCTTTGTCGGCGGCGTCTGCTGAGCGAATACTAATCCGCACAGCAACACGACACCAATGCATGCGGGAACGTTGAGCATCTTCATAATGTAGGAACTCCGGTCCTGGACTGTCTCGATTCTAAAGTCGAGCGCAAGTGCTAGTGTAATTCACACGTTTGGAAGTGTAGGCAAGAATAGGGACAGCAGTCCCCATCTTTTTTCGACAACTCAACCCGGCTCTAGCTCATCGGAGGTCGAGGTCAAGAAACTCAGGAGTCGATCGCAGAGCAGCAAATTCGGGCATATCTGCAAGCCTATTTCGATTCTTGACTCCCTCTTCCGGTGCTTTGCGTAGGTAGCTCTACGGTCAGAATTGCCACGCCGAGCTCGCCTTGATACAAACTCTCGGCGCTGACGGCAAGCTGCTTGTGGGCGTCGCCCGGCGGCCTCTCCACAGCGCTGACTTGCCCGCTTGTTTGCGGCTAACACTTGCTTGGAAAATTGCTGGAGGAAGTGCGAAAGCGGTTGGGCTGTAGCTTTTACCCATGTCTGTGTTGGCCTTTAGTTAATTACGACACATAATAGCCGCGATCCGCCTTATCTTGCTGCGCGGACGGATTGGTATTTCCACTTAGCATTCGCGAAAGTTTGGTGCCAAAGTTGCTCTCGTTTAACAAGTAGTCCTGTCAGTGGCGGGTAATTCCAGGGAGGGAGTTTTCGCGATGCGCATACTTCTATTGGTAATCGGGCTCGTCGCAGCGCTCACGGCTTGCCGGCATGACTCCAAGTTAGAACAGGCCAAGCAGGCGCAAACCGCTTCTGCGCCGCCTCAGAATCAGACGGGGCAGCCGGTGGTCGAAGCGACCATTCCTGAACTGGCGCCTGGGACCGTAAACTCCGCGCAAGCGTCTACGACCCAGCCGCCCTCGGAGGCTGTCGCCCCGCCGGCCAATCCAGCACCGCCGGACGGACCCACGCAGCCGACTTTGGAGCAACGAAGTGCTCCCGTTCAGCTATCGGCGTCTAAGCCTTCTCCGGCACCGGTCCCTGCGCCTCCGATTGCTATTCCCGCGGGAACACAAGTTCGCGTTCGCCTGGCGCAGACCATCGACACCAAGCGCAACCGGTCCGGTGACCGTTTCGAAGCGACGCTCATTTCTCCCGTTCAAGTGAATGGCGAGTTCCTGCTTCCGAGCGGTACCACATTTGTCGGCCACGTCACCGAAGCTAAACCCTCGGGACGTTTCAAAGGCCGGGCGATCCTGGGTGTTGAGTTAGATTCATTTACTTTGGACCACGTCGTTTACCGGGTGGTAACGGCTCCTGCCACCCGGGTTAGCGGACGTCACCGAAAGCGCAATTGGATTCTGATTGGCGGCGGAGCCGGATTTGGAGCAGGCGTTGGTGCCGTGGCTGGGGGCGGTGTTGGAGCGTTGATTGGAGCCGGTGCGGGCGCCGGCGCTGGGGCCGTGGGAGCGTTCTTCACGGGCCGCAAGAATGTTTCGTTACCCGTCGAAACCCCTCTAACCTTTCGTCTCCGGACCGAGGTGGCACTGAGTAGCGCTCAGCAGCCGGGATAGCTAAGTGCCGCTACCGCTGAACACCGCCCGAAGGCGAATCGGTGAACAGTGCGTGGTAGATCAAGTGAGTCGCGGAATCGATCCAACGGTTCAACTCCGATTCCGGAAAGCGGCAAGCTTGCGCCAGCAGGTTCCAAAAGAAGCTGTCTATGACTCGCGCCAGCCCGGCTATGTCTACGCCGGACCGTGCGCCAGGCATCTTCTGAAGCAGGGAGAAAGCCGTCATAACGCGCGCCGTCGTCCAAGTCTGAATCTGCTCCTGCTTATCCGCCAAGCCGCCATCCGAAGCCACCGCTTCTTGCCAGGCGCGATATGCACCAAGATACTGGAGGTCGGTCGAGAACGCCTGAGCGAGAAGCGTTCGAAGCCCCACGCGAATTTCGGCCGCACGCCTCGAACCAAGGTCAAGACGGCTCAATCTCTCCAGTAGGTCATCCATCAGCACCAGCAGCAACTGGCGTTTCGAACGAAAGTGCTGGTAGAAACCGCCTACGGCGAAGTTGGCATGGCGCGCAATGTCGTCGATGGACGTCAGATTGTATCCCTTCTCGCGGAACAGAACCAGTGCGGCCCTTATCAGCCGGATTCGCTTCTCCAGGCTTCTCTTCTGTGTTGGCGGTGGCGGAAGATCCTCGCCGGCCAGCAAGTTGGGCCGCGACGGAACGGGCGTTTTAGCGCCGGACGATTGCGCCAACCAAACCTCCCGCACAGCAGATGAGCATCCAGCCGCCGAACAGCCCGGCAGCTTCGGGCTGAATGTTCGGAAAGACAGTAGCGAAGAATGCGCTGGAGAAGGGATCAAGCAACAACGTAGGCAACAACAGCCAAATCGCGGCAGCGGGCCACTGCTCCGCCGGAGCCTCCAGACGCCGGCAGAGCCTGCGTACAAACCACGCCACAACCCCAAAGCTAATCGCAAAGAGGATGACTGTTCCAGGCCCGTTGCCGGGATGAAGCAGGCTCTGACCGAACAGGCGGAGGGCTATGGTGGCGGCGAGCCATATTCCAAAACCGACAAATAGAAACCGAAGAAGCATACTGAATCTGAATTCATGTTCATATAATTTGGGGCCGAATGCAACCCGCTTTTTTTCGAGCTGTTTGTGGCAGCGAACTTGGACTCTGCGAGTGCTAGAGTTCGTGCAGGGCACTCTATGGCAATCGGCGGGTTGGACGGTCGCGGGCGAAGTCCGATGTGGTGTTCATTTTGCGGTAGCGTGGTCCGCCGGGCAGTTGTTGTCCTCGGAGTTTCTTTGGTGATCGGCTCCATGGTGCATCTCGCTGCCATGCGCAAGCAAGCGGACGGCTCGTCGATGACTCTACCTGCCGACCTGGACGCCACCATTGTGCAAGCGACCACCGATGGCAATTTTGTACTCTTGGATAACCTTGCGAAGACTGCGGACGCGTTACGAAAGTACGATGTCGAGGCGAGGCTGCTCCAAGAGTCGCTGATTATCCGAGGAAACGTCTCGGGCCAGATGAGCGCGGACTACGGCATCGGATTCCGAAAACTCGGCGACTACTGGCGCGATCGGAACGATTTCGCCTACGCCAGCGGTTTATACGATAAGGCTCTGCCACTATTCGACGACGGCCCTGAGGCTGCCACGACGCTGATCCATATGGGCATTCTCGCGATCGGCAACCAGGACTATGCACAAGCGGCGGACTATCTCAATAAGGCCAGTTCCATGGATTCGTCTAAGACCGCCCAAGCGAACATGTGGCTCGCAATCAACTCGCAGGCGCAGGGGAACTTGTCAGACGCGGAGTTGTTCTACCGAAGCTCTCTTGCCATGCAGGACCCGAACTCGCCTGCGGCGGCAACCGGGATGGAACTACTCGCGGCGCTGCTTCGCCAGGAGAATCATCCGAATCAGGCGAAGTCGTTTCAAGACCAGGCGCTGGCCGCGCGGAAGTCGCAGCCACCAATGGTCGTGCCGGTAGTGTCAGGAAGCGGCGTGTCCGCGCCGACACCGAACCTGGTCAAGATTACCGGCAGTGTGAAGCCGCCTACGGTGCTGTCGCGTGTGGATCCGGTTTACCCGGAGGAGGCGCGCATCGCGAATTACCGCGGAACCGTCGTCGTCTCCTGCGAAGTCTGGCCCGACGGCCTCGCGCACCACATCCGGGTTGTTAGCGGGCGGGGATTTGGCCTGAGCGAAAAGGCCGCCGAAGCCGTCAGCCAGTGGAAGTTCAGCCCCGCTACGAAGAACGGTCAGCCTGTGCCTGTGTCGCGGACGATTGCGGTGAGCTTTCGGTAGTGCGAGTCCGGTGGTTTCGGCGCAGCCGCTCTTCAGATGTTGAGCGCACCTGAGGCCGATTCCGGTTAGTGACGCCTTACAGATCGTTATGCTACCTTCAGGTCCGTCATCCAGGAGGAAGGGTTTCATGAGTCCACCTGTTCGGTTCCAGACCTCGCGTCCCGTTCTGGCAGGCAAAGAGTTGGAATACGTTGCGGATGCCGTCAGGACCGGCTGGATCTCAGGCCAGGGGAGCTACATAACTGACTTTGAATCCGCTGTCTCCAGATACCTTCACTTGGACGGCGGCATTGCGGTTTCGAGCGGAACGGCCGCTCTCCATCTTGCGCTGGCGGCCCTCGGCGCCGGGCCGGGGATGGATGTTATAGTACCCAGCTTCACCTACGTGGCTTGTGCCAATGCCGTGACTTATTGTCGTGCGACTCCAGTGTTTGCCGACTGCGATAGAACGACAAGAAACCTGACACGGGAATCGATTGAAGCCTCAATCACTCCCAATACGCGCGGGGTTTTGCTAGTTCACCTGTTTGGGCTCCCGGCTCCGGTCGAGGACGTGCGGCGCTTCTGCGATGAGAAGGGTTTGTGGCTCATAGAAGATTGCGCCCAGTGTTTTGGGGGAACAGCGGCAGACCGCTTTGCCGGACAGTTCGGCGATATGACTGTGTTCAGCTTTTACGGCAACAAGATCATTTCAACGGGCGAAGGCGGAATGGTGTTCGCAAGGGATACAGAAAGGCGTGGCCTAATCCGTTGTTTGCGCAATCAGGGCCTCGACCCTACACGGCATCATTGGCATCCGTACCTCGGCTTCAACTACCGCATGACTAATCTTGCGGCGGCGATCGGTTGCGGACAAATGGAGATGGCTGACTATCACATTCAAGAGCGCAGACGCGTCGCCGCGAGGTATCGGATGAATTTACTTCACCTCCAGCAGAAGCGCCTCCTGATGCTTCCTGTCAATCCGCCCAGCGTGTGCAGCGTCTACTGGCTCTATAGTTTTGTTTTGACAGCAGGCGGTGAAAGAGAAAAGGAAAGAGTTCGGGACATTGTGCTGGAAGAGCACGGCATCCAGACGCGACCGTTTTACATTCCGCTGCATCTTCTGCCAGCTCATCGACGTGCAAGGACTTTTCCGCAAGCCGAGTTTCTGGGAGAACACGGAATCGTTCTTCCCACGTACTCCGGCTTGTCGGATGAAGAGATCGATGAGATCAGTGAGGCTACCGCCAACGTTGTGCTGCGCGTGTTTTCATGAAAGCACTCACGCTTACGGATCTGCAGAGGTTTCTCGATTTCCCCTCTTCAGACAGTCGCTGCACATTGGCCGCTGGGGTCCATGAAGTCAGCTGCACCATCGACGTAAAGAGGAGTCACATCCGCATTGAGGGAGAGTCTCGAGGGAGCCGGAAACAGACAATCCTCAAACGAGGGACAAATCCTGATGGAAGTTTGTTTGAGGGTCCAATGATTCGAGGCAATGGTGTTTCTGACATCTCAATCACCAGCCTGATTGTGGAAGGGATGCGGTTCGGAGGTGGTCCTGATTACAAGGTCGATCATCGCCACCCACTCGGAGTCGGACCTAGTTCCCCTCTTTACTGTTGTGCCCGTTTATTACGTGGTCCCGATGCTTTTCTTCAATCGAATTTCTTGACACCCTTCGAGGCCGACCTGTCTTTTTCAGATACAAAGCGAATCGAGCTTCAGGATCTGAACCTCGACAACCCCATAAAGTTCGGCATTGCGCTGGGAGATCGAGTTCAGGATGTCGAGGTGCGTCGAGTTACGGTTTGCGGGGGCGGAGATGGCGGTGCGTGGTGTGGCCTCCATTCCGGAAGCTCGGAGACAAGGCTCCCGCTGCCTGAGACGATCGCAGGGCGACGGCCACGTAGCGTTCGCTTTCGTGATTGCCGGTTTGCGGACTGCGGGGCGGCGGGGGTGTTTCTGGAGGCTTCGGGCGTGACCCTTCAATCTTGCGAGTTCGAGGGGAACCACCGGGATTTTCCCTACAATCACGACGGTGGGCAGATCGAAATCGACTACAAGTCAGATTCCATCACGGTCGAATCCTGCAAGGTGATGAAGGGCATCAGTCTGGTACGCGGCATTGTGCGGGGCGAAAGCGGAGCCGATACAAAAACCCAATTGCTAAGAGTCGTCGGCATCGAGGCCTACGGTAGCCGTCTCCTGTTCAAAGACAATCGAATCGAGGGCCAGTCCCATGAGGGGATTCATCTCAACGGCGCCCGGGATGTAAGGATCTGTGGGCGCCGCACTGTCATAGCCGGGAATCAGTTGGCTTGGACGCAATACCCTGAACTTCAGCAGGAACCGCGACAGAACATTTCGGTTACGACGACGGAATCGTTCAGGAAACGCAACTGCATTGCGGAGCATATCTGCATGGAAAGAATCCGGTGCGAGAATGGTGTGATTTTTTGGAGTGACGGTTCCGAGCCAGGCTTCAAGATAGACCATGTCGTTGTTCGGAACTGCGACCTTCGGGGTCATGCAGGGAGTGGCATTGTTATTTGCGGCAACTCAGATGGAACTCCTGTCAATGGCGCGAATTGGTCCGTCTCGGGAAACCGGTGTTGATCCAAATGACTCGGCTTTCGGGTGATGGTCACGCGTGATGCCCGTTTTCTTGGAAGGTTGGTATTTGGGGGACCCATCCCCTGTGGTTTGGAGCGGCCCACGAAGCCGCGTGCAGGTGAAGCGCAGTGAGGATGCCAACTGCCTTCTTCTTGATGGAATCTTGCCGAACGCGGCAAAGGGCGACAGGAATACCTTAGTCGTTGAATGTGGTGGCGAGCGGTTAGGAATCGTTGAAAACCGTTGCAGCATATTCCGGTATTTCTCAACCTGTTGGGACCTTAAAGACTTCTCCAGGGACCCATGCGAACTGACGTTTTCAGTGCTGCAAGAATACTGCCCCAGCCAAGTGGATGGCACCCACGACGACCGGGCGTTGGGTTTTGCTCTGATCCACCTGTCGATCGAACGCCGATCACTTCGGGCAAGACGCCTCGCGGGGTTAGAACAGGGTTTGCGGTATTGCCTGTTGTTGGGTCACGGAACATTGCGCAGGGCCCTAGACGGAGGTGCTAGAGCCTGGCGCGCTTCGCGTTCTTGGGCCAGCAAGGCAAGGAAATCCTCAGAAGAAGATTCTTCTTCCGGTCTGTCGGTCGCCATTTTTGCCGGATCGGACCCGCAGGAATTGGAGGTTTGTCTGAGATCCGTGAAGGCGGCTTTATGCGAGATTCGGGAACCCAGCGAAGTATTCATCTTTGCGAACCGGCGGTCGAGAACGCAGGCGTCCGCCTTATTTAGTTCCTTGGGATTCCCCGTACATTGGTTAGTGGTTCGGGACTTGAACAACCGGAGGGCTGCAATTCGAAAAGCCTTGAACAGGTCTCGCCAGGGCTGGATTTACTTTCTTAGCGGCTCCGATCGGCTTGAGCCTCACGCTTTATGCGAGTTGTTGCGATGGAGAAGCCCGTCGGTGTTTTCGATGTCGTCCCGCTGCTGGACCGAGCTGGTGTCGTCTGGGACATCGCTGACGATTATTCACCGCTCACCCGAACAGTGGCAGGTGCGGGGACATCTGTTCGGGCGTCAAACCGGAACTCTCTTTCGACGTGAGCTTCTTCGAACCCTTGTCGAGGCGAGTGGCAGGCTACCGTCAGACTATCCATGCGACATGGAGTGGGGAATCCGGGCCTGGAGGATGGGATGGGAGTCGTTTTTCGTCCCAGACTCAGTCATTTGCTCCTCTTACGGCGGAACATGCTTGACCGACGACCACGGCCGGACGAATTTGTCTCCACAAAACACTTGGCTCGTGTTGATTCGCAATCGAGTGTTCGGAATCAACCGGAGTCAGCTGCTAGCGGATTCGATCAAGGACATGAGGTGGAATTCGCTGGCCGCCTTCCTTCTCCAGGATTTGTGGAGGTTCCGCGCAGACCCTGAATCCCAGTCATTCTGGCGCATTCCGCTGCGGCAGTTTAACAACAAGTACTATCTGGAAGCCCCGGGTGACTCGACAAAGCCGGACATCCTCGTGGTCTCACCTTTTGTGGCGTTCCCTCCCACCCACGGAGGCGCTGTTCGGATGCTTCACTTCATCAAGGCGCTCAGCGAGGACTTCCGGGTCCATTTGATCAGCGATGAGGGGAGCGCTTACTCGGCTGCTAGTGCGGCGTATTACGGCTTGCTGGCTTCGCTGCATCTGATCGACGGACGCAAAGAGAAAAGCGGTTTGCTGGCTACTCGCATCGAGAGGATTCACACCCATTCGCACACAGTCCTTCGTGAGCAGCTGCGAATGCTTATCAAGGCTTACCGGCCTCGCGCCGTACAGATCGAATATGTTGAGTTGGCGGGCCTCGTGGAAGGTCGAGACCAGGAAACCATGTGGCTGCTGGATGCACACGACGTCCTGTTATCAGGCACCGAAGAGGTTTCCGAAGCTGATCGACACGAGTGGAATCTGATCAAGCAGTTCGACGGAGTTCTCACCTGTAGTCCGGAGGATGCCAAGCTGCTTTCACGGGACAACGTGTTCGTGGTTCCAAACGCGGCGGATGAAGAGACCCGCCCATACGTGCCCTCCGGCGGTTCCAGGGCACTGTTGTTTGTTGGCCCATTCCGGTCGCTGCAAAACCTGGAGGGAGTTTCGACTTTTCTTGAAAGAGTCTACCAGCCGTTGAGGGAAGATATCGGGGACTTGCAGCTTTGGATCGTGGCGGGGAAAGGTGGCCCTGAATCCGTCCGGAATAATGCGCTGTTTGCTTTGCCCGGCGTTGTGCTTTTTGATTATGTCGAGGACCTACGTTCCCTGATGGATCAGTGCGCGTTGACGATCAATCCTCTGTACGGGGTTCGCGGTTCGTGTCTTAAGGTGATTGAGTCGATGCGTGCCGGGCGCGTCTGCGTATCCACGAGACAGGGAGCACGGGGCTTCGTTGATTCCGGCTTAAGACCACTGATTGTGGTGGAAAGAATTGAAGACATGGAAAGCCCGGTCCGCGAGGCTCTGTTGGACTCCGTTAAGCGAATGAGCCTGGAGTGTTCCTCGTTCGAGGATCTGGAAAGGTTCACCTGGAAGCATTCGGGTGAACAGTTGAGAAAGGTCTACCGCTCGCTCCAGTAGCGCTTGCCAGTCATTGGCTTATCTGGGCTGCTCAAGCCAGATTGACTCGCGCCTTCATACCGATTCTCATGTGCAACTCCCGCCGGATCCGCTCGCGCTGCGCGGGATTGAATTGCAGCCAGCGGCGTTCGAGCGCTTTGACCGCGGCTCCGCCCCACTGGGCTTGCATGACGCCATCCGGCCCGTGGCCTTCACCCAGCAGCAGGTGACCCAACTCGTGTGCAATTACCAATCCCAACAGCGCATCGGCATCGGCGTCGTGGCGCGATGCAAGACTGCGGATGGTCTGCCAGTAGGCGTCGGCCAGGTAAGCATGGCCGGTCTCGCCGAGGAACGCCCGGCCCATGGCATCGAGCGAGGTAGCGCCCGCCGCCAACGGCGGTTTGTCGTTGCGCAGCCGCAGGATGAACCACGCCTGGCCGGAGGGCCCGGCTGCCGTGTTTTCGCCGCAGGACTTCCATTCAATCTCAACGGCGGCGGAATGATAGGAGGCATGTGATGCAAGTTGAACACTGGAAACAAGTCGAGGAGCTGTTCGAGGCCGCGCAGCAGCGGCCTGCGGACGAGCGCGCTGCGTTTCTGCGGGAAGCGTGCCCGGACGACGCCAAGCTTTGCGCCGAGGTCGAGACGCTGCTGAAGGCTGCGGAATCACGGGACCCACTGCTGGATGGTTCGCCGCTTTCTTCGGTTCCCAAGGGAAAGCCCGAACAGGTCGACCCGCCCCCACTGCTCCAGGATGAGGGCTTTGCTCCCAGTCCTTTGGCCTAGACTGCGCCGGACAAGAGGTCAGGCCGGCAGTGGGTCATCTTTGGCCGGACGATCGGCGACGCCGATAATCTGTTTCGAATAGCGATTACACGCGATGGGAAAGTGACGTCTGCTCCTGAACAACTCACCTTCACCACCCATGCGGAGGGTCCGAGTGTCTCCGAAAGCGGGCGCATGGTTTATGTCAGCGAGAGCCTTAGTACGAACCTTTGGAGCATACCGATCGATACCAACCGGGCACAAGTAATGGGCGACCGGCAGAAATTGACCCAAGTCGAGGATTTCCAGGACAAATATCCCTCGCTTTCCCGCGACGGCAAGATGGTCGCTTTCTTTTCCGCAGACAACCTTGTTGTCAAGAACCTGGTGACGGGGCGGGAAACGCAACTGGCTCAGGGAGGAGATTCGGAAGCCGCCGCTAGCATTTCGCCGGATGGCTCCCTGGTTGTGCAGTACCACTTTCACCATTACGGGAGCGATTGCGACCTCTACTCGATTTCGACCTCCGGGGGCCGCCCGCGGCGCCCGGTCTGCCGGGAATGCGGGGACCCGAAGGGCTTCTCGTCCGATGGTGCACGAGTGCTGACCCAGAGGGGCTATCTTTCCGGTGGCTTAGATCGGATCGCCTTGGTGAACGTAGCCACCGGCAAGGTGACGGACGTATTGAGCGACCCCCAGCACAGCCTCTGGCACCCCTATTATTCCTTGGGATGACAAGTGGATGACGTTCAAGATGCAGATCGGTAGTAGGGCTTCCGAACTCGCTACGTTTCGCTTGTACATAACGCCAGTGGAGAACCTCATTCCAGCCGGACCGGACCGGTGGGTCCAACTCACTAGTGGCGATTACAATGACGACAAGCCGCAGCTTTCTCCCGACGGGAACAGTCTATACTTCACCTCGAACCGCGACGGGTATAGC
>JBAUOG010000764.1:0-8684 GCA_049579625.1 Bryobacteraceae bacterium | reverse complement strand
ACACAAGGACGTCATTAGTCGAAGCAGAAAAGGCTCCGTAGCCGCCTTTGCCGCCTCGGTTGTCACCCACCTGCTCGGCAATAGCCGTCGCCTGTCCTGTCAGCTCCAACCGGCGGTTATCGAACGGCTGAGCCCACAGGGTGTCTTCGCGCATGAAAAGCAGGTAACCGGTCCGTAGGTCTGCCGAAGGCGCGTACACCGGGCCCCAATTGCTAGTCGCCAAGGGTTTGGAGCTCTGCTGCTGCGGTTTTGCGTCCACGGAGCCCAGATAAATCGCACTCTTTTCCTCATTCGAGAAACGGGTGTAGACGAAGTGCTGCCCGTCCGGCAAGAAGGACGGCATGTAGTGGAATCGTTCCCGGCGCGTGGGATCGAGCGCAGTGATTTGAACAGGAACGCCGCCCGACGAGGGCACCCGGAATAGGCCGGACGCGGAGCCGAAGACGCCGAAGACAATCACGCCGTCCCGGTTCCATGCGCCCGACGCCCACTGGCCCGGCAGATCCGCCAAAGTCTGCGAGGCGCCGCCGGTCGCTTCGATCTTCTTGAGCTTGTTTTGGAATGGGTACCCGATGAAGCGGCTGTCAGGGGACCAGAAAGGTGAACCATCTACGGCCGTTATGTCGCGAGATTCTCCCGACTCCAGGAAATGCACCCAGAGGCGGCGGACGTCTCCCTCGTAAACGAGGAAGGCCAGTTTTCTGCCATCGGGCGATAAGTTGAGGATCGGTGTGAGCGTCGTGTTCCCAGGCGCCGGAATCTCGAAACGCACCGGCGCCGCGGGAGCGGGCGGTTCCTCACGGAAGTGCAGAAACGCAACCCAAGCCAGGCCGGCTGCCAGCAAGGTCGCGAGGCCCCACGGTAGCCAACGGCGGCCGCCGCCGCTCGGCTCCGGGGCCTCTTCAAGTAGTTGCGCCGACCCGCCAGCGACCGCTTCCTCTATCGCGATCCTGGCCTCGCCGATCGCTTGCAACCGCTGCTTGCGATCCTTCGTTAGACATCGCTGGACGAGTCTGCGAATGGATGCCGGCGTCTCCCTCGGCAGCGCATTCCAATCCGGGTCGACCTTCAGCACCATCGCCAAGGTGTCCGAAACTGATTCGCCCTCGAACGGTCGCTTGCCGCTAAGCATCTCGAAAAGCACCGCTCCGAAGGACCAGACGTCCGCGCGGCGATCCGCAGTCTTGCCGCTGGCCTGCTCCGGCGACATATAGGCAGCTGTGCCCAGGATCACGCCCACGCGAGTCCCTAGCGTGACCGTGGGCGAGTTCGCGGGATCGCCGCGCGGCGCGGCCGGGTCCTCGATCGCTTTCGCTAGTCCGAAATCCAACAGCTTGACGGTGCCTTCCGAAGTAACTTTGACATTGGCCGGCTTTAGATCACGATGAATGACCCCGCGTTCGTGCGCATACTCCAACGCGTCAGCGATCTGTTTGGCGTAGTGCAAGGCGCTGTCTAGTGCCAGTCCCTTGGGAAGCGTCTCGCCCTCCACGAGCTCCATCACCAGCGCGCGGGCATCGCCTGAGTCCGTTATTCCATAAATGGCCGCAATGTTGTGGTGGTTAAGCGAAGCCAGCACTTCGGCTTCGCGCTGGAACCGGGCCATACGCTCTGGGTCACCGGCAAAGAAAGCGGGCAACATCTTCAGAGCGACTTCGCGCTTCAGCTTGGAATCTTTGGCTCGGTAGACGACGCCCATGCCACCTGCTCCAAGCTCGTCGATAACGCGATAGTGGGAAACTGCGCTACCAATCAGTATTCCTTCACCACCGGCTGCCACTCGCTCCTTGGCGACCAGTTTCCCTATCACCTCCAAGGCGGGAGACTCGATGAAATGCTCAGCTTCTTTCTCGCGGGCAAGCAACGACTCCACCTCGCGCCGAAGTACGGTGTCGTCGCCGCACGAGTCTTCGAGGAATTCCGCTACGCGGACGGCGTCCATTTCCAGCGCCCGGTGGTACAGCTCTTCGACTCGACGCCAGCGTTCAGGCTCCATGTCCCTTCCCCTCGCACATCACTCGCAAAAGGCAAACCTTTGCCGGCCTCGAATCCCGCAACACGGTCCAGGAGAAGCACAAGAGATAAGCCCAGGGAGCGGCCTTATTCATTCAAGTCTTTCGTGCGCCGGTTTGCTGTTTCGGCTCTCATATCACGCCTCAGTGAACAGGGGGCAGTTTGAAAGGACAACCTGCTCGAATTGAAGAATCGGTTGGGATTGCACGTGTCGCTACGTTGGCGCCTGCCGTTTGCTATTCGGACAGGATACTACGTTGACGCGTGTGTTTGCGGCGCAGCCTATTTCGGTGCAGACGGCTTGGGTGTGGAGACAAGAGCAGAAGATATCTGTAGGGACCTTGGGACCGCTTCCTGGTTTCCATTGTTACTTGGGTATTTCGTCATGCCGCCGAATTTGGCATTTAGGGACTGGGCAAACACCAGATCCCTATCGGGAAGTGACGAGACGAGGAAAAGACTTGAAACGAATTGCTCGCGACCTCAAGACGGCCGAGATCCCAATCTGCCTGACCAGTACGGGTGGATTGCGCTTCATAAAGCTGCTGCCCACAACCGTGCTCGCTTAGCAGAACTGTTGATCGATGCTGGATCCCCGCTCACCGCGCGGGGGGACGGAAGGATGGGAGGTAGATAAATGCGAAACCTCTCCCAATCTCGCGGGCTTCTCGAGCGTACACGCTAGTTCTTTGTCACGCTCAAACCGCTGACGGTGATGTCCGTGTTGTGAGCGGCGCGAATTCCGTAGACGCCATCGGTCGACTTGAGCTTTCCTGCGATAACCAACTCCGCCTTGGCGTAGCCCGCGACGACGGTGCCGTTGATGGCGCACTCGACTCGACCGCCCTTAACAGAAACGGCGATCTCCTGAGTGACGGGCTTTCCTGGGCCCGCCGCCTTGTGCACAGCAGCGTTCGCTTCACCGCGCCTGCCGTTCATTTGAAACGGATCGGGACCGAATCCGCGCACAATAAACGTGCCGCTGCCGTACGCAGCACAGTAGAGGTAGCTTTGTTGGGCGGTTCCCAAGTCGTTCCCGGCTATGACAATCCCGTAGGGGTGAGGGTGATTGTTTAAGCTCATGTACTTCGGTTCGGTGAAAGTCGCCTTTACGGTGTAGTCCCCAGTCGCTTTGTTGGCCGGATTCCAATAGGTCACGGCCGGGCCCGTTGTAACGTTCAGAGTCCCTCCACTCTCTGTGAGTTTCGCATCGCTCATCGTCTTTCCCGCCTTTTCCTCATTGGCGTCGACCCTTCCCGTCCAGCCCGGGACAGATACACCGCCGCCCGCAATGCTTCGGGAGGTCTCGCCTTGATCCTGAGCTTTGACTAACGCGGGGATGAGCAAGAGAATGGCGGCTGAAATGGCAGTAAGGTAAGCAGGGCGCATAGAATTCCTTTCGTCGAAAAGTCCGGCACGCGTCGATTGTAAGGCCTTTTCGGCCAGGAGCCCGGCTATTCGCTTATCAGCTGCCGCTTATCAGAGCTTGCTCCGGATCGATGGATACCGGTAGCCGCGCCGAAATGATGCCGAGGGAGCTGGCGATAATACGTCATATCGTTTCGACTTCGGCACCGGCAGACAGTCGAGCGTCTTGTCTAGACTTGTGCGGGCTCCAGATGTCTGCTTAAGAATCGCACCTCCCTCGCGGGCACGACTATTGGCCAACTTCTGCTTTGCTCGCGCGCGTCTGCTCCAGACGCTTGATCATGGCCTGCACCCAATCAGCTTCAGCGGCGTCAAAGCCCATTTGCGTGGCCACCCATTTCCCCTTCGGATCCACCACCCAGTTTTGCGGAATCGCGGCCCATTCAACCTGACGCCCCGCCAGGAGCACCGGAAACGTGAACCCTTCCTTCTTCAGAAAAGGCTCCACCAATCCAATTTCGTCGTCCACATTGAACGAGAGGACCTGAACGTCCGGACGGTTCTTCACCTTCTCGTAGAGCTCTTGGAACTTAGGCAGTTCCTTCTGGCACGGACCGCACCAAGTCGCCCACAAATTGATCAAGACCGCCTTCCCCTGAACCTGCGTCAGCCGAAAAGCCTTCCCAGTAAGATCAGACAACTCTATCGACGGCAGACCCTTTGTCGGCTGCTCCCATCGTCCTTCAGCCAGTTCTGTGGGCTTCACCAGAGGCGTCGACCAGACTGCGAACACCTTCTCTGACCCACCGCCCTTCATGAACGCAGCCCTGGCTTCGTCTAAATCCCTGTCCCGCAGCTTGCCCTGAAAATACTCCGGGGCCTTCTCTCGCCATAGAGCTTGTTGATAGTAGGCGAGTGCATCCGCCTGCCGGCCATCCACCAAGGCCAGTCGCGCCAGCCCCAGGTAACGCGAGGCAAGTGCAGATTCCTTCCCGGGCAGAGGCCGCTCAATGTAGGCTCGCATCGACTCCGGCAAATCCTTCTGTCCCGTCTTCATCAGTGCCAGCAAATAAGGCTGCAATACACGCTCCCGATCGGTTTGAAAGACCTCCGTGAATTCCTTTCTCTGGTCGTCCGTCAGGGTGTCATCGCCAAGCCTCTCCGCATCCTCTAGCTCAGCCAGAGGCCACGCGGTTTTGCCCCACGCCAGCGCTTTCTCCGGCGCCCAGCCTTTCTCCAGCAGAATGCCGGCAGCGTTTGCATACGCCTGGCTCGACGCACCTGAAAAAGTCAATTGGTGCTGCAAGTCCGCCTCCAGCGCCGCCAGCGCTTCCTTCTCCGAAATGTCGCCGACGTTGATAGCGAGGGTTAGCGCATATCCCTTCAACCAAGTCGCATCAGTAAACTGAGCGGCGAGCCCGGCAATGGCTTTGGCTTGTGCCTGGTTCCACGCGTCCCAGGCCTTCGTGTCTTTCTGATCCTTCGGATTTGGGTGTTCTTTCTGCCATCGTTCGATGGCGATTTCCGCCCCGTCTATAGAGGTGGTCGCCTCGCGCAGCAAGCGATCCTCCATCGCCTTCACAGCCTCTTGTGATGCCCCACTCTGTTTCACGCCCGCGAGCAACAACGACAGCCAATGCGAGTCCGGTTTCACCGGGACCTTTTCCAACCGATCGAAATCCGCGGCAATTTGTTTCCGCAACTCCCCGTGTTCTTGTGGAGATCGCATTTGGAATTCGAGCGTCCACAGCCGTTCGTAATCGAGCAACAGGAGCGGGTCTGTATCGCCGGCTAGCCGCGCTCGCAGAGCCTTAGCGATCTTCGCTTCGATCTCCTTCGAAGCTACCTTGGAGACGGCCCAGCGTGACGAGGCAGGCAGTAAGCCGCCGCATTCGTCCACGGCGGCGGCAAGAGCCACCTTTGCTTTGCCTTTATCTTCGAACTTTCCTGAAGCGTAGATGCCCGCCAGTTCCAGCTCAGCCCAACTGTAATTGGGTGAAATCGCCAGCGCCTGCTGCAGTAACTCAATCGAATGCGGTGTGAGAAGGCCAACCAGCGCGTTGGCGGCCAGCGTCAGCGCAAACGGATCCTTCGCATTCTCCTCTGCGTTCTGTACATACCTGTCGCGAACAGGCGGAAATTCACGAGCTAACTCGTTCCGGTAAAACCGAATGCGGACCGCGTGCACCTGGTACGAGTTTGGATATTTTCCGGCCAGAGCATCAATCGTCGCCCGCCGTTCGGCTATCGGTGTCTTAGAGTCGCTTCGGTTCCATTCGGAAATCGCGTGAGCCACCTCGCTGCTTGCTTCGCACGTTGAGGACGCAAACACCGGTCCCCCGGTAGGAACGGCAACGAAAGGAATCAGTGTAGCCAGGAGAATAAGCCCACGGGCACAAAGCGGCGCAAAAGCGCAATAAACGCGGCGAGTCATTCAATCCTCCAAGGCGCCGGAATGACGAGGTCCGCGCCTAGGCCGATCATACGACGGCCGACAGGGACAGTCAGAGCCGACAGGCAGAGCCGACAGCGGAGCCGGAAGCCGGTCAACGGCGGCTTGAGTTTCTTGACGTCGCCGGTGCGGTTGGCCAGGTAGCGAGCCACGCAGTGGAGAATCTGCATCGCGTTTCCCCGCTCGATGGCCCGCAGATCGGCGCGGGCTTCCGGCGACCAGATCACCGCGATCCGCTCGGGCGCGTCGTTCTCCTCGCTCACTGGTCCAGCCCGAACTCGCGCAGGATCTCTTCGTGCGGAATGCCTTCACCGCGGGCGAGTGATGCGCGGGCGCGGGCGAGCGCCTCGACGGTCTCGGCGGTGAGTTCTTCCTCTTCCACTGGGGCCAGGGCCAGCGAGCGCGCCAGCGGTTCCACCATCACTTCCAGCAGGCTCCGCACTGCGTTCAGTTTCGCAGCCGGCAGCATGTCCAGCAACGCGTGGGCCTGCTGGCGTTCTTGATTGAGATTCAGTTCCATGGTTTCCTCTCAGCGGCTAAAGCTCGGCCATGACCCGGCTGACCTTGGAGCGCTTCACCAGGCTATCGAGCACGATCACCAGCGCCTTCTGGTCCTCATCGGAGAGCTGATCGACCTTCTTGTATAGGCGGTGCAATTCCGGGTTGTGGATGTGGGCACCGCCACTGGTTTCCTTCCTTCCTGCCAGCTCGTCGAGACTGACATCGAGGATGTCTGCGATTTTGACAACCGTGGCAAACACCGGCGTCGCGTCGCCGTTTTCCCAGCGCGTGTAGACGCGGGGGCTGACGCCGAGCAGTTCGGCCACACGGGTCTGGGTAACCTTGCGGGCCGTGCGGAGTTGTCTGAGCCGTTGATGGAAGTCCGTTATATTCCAGTCGAGCGGAAAACGCTGAACTTGGCTCATCGTAAAACCTCCTCTAAGGTGTCCTGCTTGAAATTGCCTACTATGTCAGTACACACTATGACATTGTAGTCACTTGACGGGCTTTCGAAGGAGGCCCGGTTTCTACCCAACGCTGAGTTTAACCAATCCCACGTTCGCCACCAAGCTCACCTACAACTACAATCTGCTGGCCCCCGCGACTTACACCGACATCAACGGCAATCAAACCAGCTTCGCCGATTCGTTCGATCGCGTGACCCTCGTCACGAGGCCCGATTCGGGCAAGACCACCTACAGCTACAACGACGCACCGAACTCGGTAGCGGTGCTGTCAGCCACAGACGAAGCGTCGGTGGGCGACCAACTTCTGACCGGCCAGACACAGTACGATGGCTTGGGACGCAAGACCCTCACAGAGACCGCCGGCGTCTGCGTCAGCATCGGTTACGACGGCCTGGATCGTGTCATTTCCGTTTCCAATCCCTCCACTACCTGCCCGGCGTCATCGCTGTTTATAGGCCCAAGCGGCCCAAGCGGCCCAAGGGCCCAAGAGGTCGGCCCAAGAGGTCAGCCTGACGGAAGCGTTTCGCAAAAGTATCGAACACGTCGAAGCGCTCCAACATGTTCGGCCCAAGAGGTCAGCCTGACGGAAGCGTTTCGCAAAAGTATCGAACACGTCGAAGCGCTCCAACATGTTGGAGAACGCCGCATCCTGCGGGCGCAGCCCTCACAGACTGCGGGGAAATGACGCGAAACCCTGCTCCGACCCTCCGGTCAAGTTACGCTGTGGAGAACCGCCCGGCAACCGCCCTTCTCTCTGTCGCCGCATTAATCTAGCGTTTCCGATGTTCATCTTCAAAATGCGAAACTTGCGAACCTGTCAGAGCGCTCCGACATGTTCGCATATCTCGCCAACGGCTCATGCCAGTTCGAACAGAGTGTGCCTGCGTGCCCTTCCACATTGGCGGTCCCGAAATTCCAAAAGGAGCCTGGAGACGGTCACAGCTATTCCCGAAACCGTCGGTGGGCTAGCGGAGAGGTAGGATTCTGGTGCTCGGAAATCCACGCCGACCGGGGCGCGCTGGCTCTACCCCGCTCGCCAGTCACAAAATCAGAAAATTTTGGTTGTTCTCGCAAGATCCTTTCATTGCAATGCCTTCCAGCCCTCGGCGGTTTGGACCCACCACTGTCGGGACCGGGCCAGGTCGAAGATCATTGGTAGGAGAATTTCGTATGACGCGAAAAGAACGTGCGAAGGTCCGGCGCAACAATTACCGCGCTTGGAAACAAAAACAGAAACAGCAGAAGTCCTCGGCTCCGGCCGTGCCGGCACCTCCGGCTTCGCTGGTAGAACCAGCCCCGGCCGTCGCGCCGCCGGTTGCGCAACCCACAGCCGCCGAGCCGATCAGCAATTCGCCGGAACCATCTTCACTTCCGCCGGGAGCCCTGATCCCGTACAATCCCTGCGCCCCCGCCGAGTTCAAGTTGGTTTATCATCGGCTGCGCTTCGGCGGCCCCGAGGTCACAGACGAAGAACGGATCGCGATCGCCCATCGGCTGGAGCAGGACCTCGCCGCTCCGCGTGAAGGCGTCGATCCGAAGCAGATCGAAGAGACTCGCCAGGACCTGCGCAAGCTGCTCACCCGCGCTCTGAGCCGCTTCGGTATCGCATGGCCACCAACCGACGGGTCCGTGCCTGCACTTTACGCTTCGGCTCCCGGCCACAGTAGCGGTCCGCGCACACCGGCAGGGAAGGACCGTTCCAGCCAGAACGCGCGCACCCATGGCCTCTCCAGCCTCACCTCGGTTTTCGTACTGCTCCCCGGCGAAGATGCGAAAGAGTGGGTCCAACTGGTGGACGATCTCACCAGCGAGTTCCACCCTGTGTCTCACACCGAGCGCATCCTGGTCAACGATATGGCCCAGAGCCACTGGCTCACCCAGCG
>JBAUOG010000763.1:0-12243 GCA_049579625.1 Bryobacteraceae bacterium | reverse complement strand
CGGTGAATCCCAAATGGTGGAGCTCTCGCCAGCCTTCCCGAACCTTACCAAGAATAGTATGGTGAAACGGTCCTAAGTAGTCGGACTTGTTGAAGATACAATGGCAGTGCGCTTAGTCAAGAGTGGTTGTCGATAAATCCCCAAGTATCATGTAATTCGTCCTCCGAAGCGACTCAGACGAGTGGAGTTACCGGCCAGGAGAGGGTTAGTCCACTCTGGTTGATGTCCCATAACGGGACTTAACCGAAACAAGGGTGACCACTTCTGCGGGTAGCGCGTTGGCCCGGTAGACGCCGGGCCTGTGTTCCCCAGAAAGCTCCCTAGGCTACGCGGCTAGCGAAGCACTGCAGATAAGCCCGCAACTCAACGCCGCCCGATCGCGTCTATTTCGCGTTGGACGACGTCCCGCTCCAGGGTGGCCAGCGGCAAAGAAATGAACAGGGTGATTCTGCGATCAAGAACAGCATAGGCCCCGAAGAAGGCCTGCTGTATTTGTTCGGGGGTACCCTGAACCGGTGCGGGGTCCGGCACGCTCCACCTTTCCGCTAGCGGTTCTCCGGGCCACACCGGGCACACTTCCGCCGCCGCTCGATCGCATACGGTGAAGACAAAATGCATCTTGGCGCATCGGGCCGTGCGAACTCGTCCCAGTTCTTACTGCGCAGACCCTCAGTGGGGATGCTCGCAGCGGCGAGTTGGTGGAGGGCTTCAGGGTTGACGGTGCCAGTCGGATGGCTCCCTGCGCTGAAGCCGGTGAAATTCGGAAAGCCCTTGAGATTCATGATCGCTTCGGCCATGATCGATCGGGCGGAGTTGCCGGTGCATAAGAAAAGAACGTTGAAATGTGGCGGCTTCAATGCTGTTCCCCCTGTCTCGATTTAGGCCAACCAGACTTTGCACCGCACTCTTAGACGCAGCAGCCCGGAGCACAGCACCTCGCGGGCTTCGTCGCTCGGACGAAAGCGCTCATAAACTTGCCGTCGAGCTGCGGTGCAATCGCATCCACATCGACACCCTGGCCGCTGAGGAAGGTTCGCGCATCTTCGATGTTGTAGACCCGCGTTGGTTCGATGCCGATGTCTTCGAACCCGGCCTTTGCGAGCTTAGTTACGTATTCGTAATCCCCGAGTGCACCGGCGATACAACCGACCCATAGCAGCATGTTCTTGCGCAGGTGGGCCGGAATGTCTCCGCGCGTCACAACGTCGGACACTGCGAAGCGCCCCCCTGGCTTCAGGACGCGGAACGCCTCGCACAACACGCGGTCTTTGTCGCCGGACAGATTGATGACGCAGTTGCTGATCACAACATTTACAGAGTCATTTGGTAAGGGAATATGCTCGATTTCGCCCTTGAGAAACTCCACGTTTTGAACGCCGGCCTTGCGCTGGTTTTCGCGAGCGAGCGCAAGCATTTCATCTGTGATGTCGAGGCCGTAAGCTTTTCCGGCCGAGCCCACGCGCCGGGCGGAGAGCAGCACGTCGATGCCTCCTCCGGAGCCGAGATCGAGCACTATCTCCCCCGGGTTGAGCCGGGCCAGTGCTGTCGGGTTACCGCAGCCCAGCGAAGCGAGGACCGCTTCCTGCGGCAGTTCTCCAGTCTGGGCGGCATCGTAGAGGTCAGAGGTGATCGGGTCACAGCAGCCATCCAGCGCAGCCGAGGCCCCACAACACGAACTGCCACCCGCGTTAACGCGCAGCGCCGCTTGCCCGTACTTTTCTTTTACGACTTCTTTCAGTTCCATCATGATCCTCACTTGCACAGGCGCACGATCGCCTGTGGCTCTATCGCTTTGTTTCGCGTGCAGCATTCGGCGTAGAGGAAGCCCAACAGCTCCTGCAGGCCTTCCGTGTTCGCCGAGTACCAGAGATACGTACCTTCGCGCCTGACTTTGACCAGTGCCTCATTCTTCAGCTTGTCCAGGTGATGCGACAGCGTTGAAGCTGGGATGCCCAGCTCGGCACCGATGTCGCTTACGACCATTCCGTCCGGGTGGGCGGACAGCAGAACTCGCATGATGCGGAGCCGCGGCCCGGTGCCCATTGCCGAAAACATATCGGCAAAGCGTGTGATCTCATCTTCGGTCGGTTGAGCAGCCATCGTTACTATAATTTTATCATACTGGAAGGATGGAAGTACTGCACGCAAATGTCGAACTGCGCCGGGTAGAACTAACAGCACGAGACCGATTCCGCTTTGCGGAGGCACATGCTCCCGATCGCGCTCACCGTTCCTGTAATGCTCGACGGACCCATTGAACCTGCCCCTGCCTGCGCCGGACAGCCAATTCAGGCCTCGACCATCGAATTGATCTGGGCCAAAGGCATGACCCAATCCCGGGTCGGCTCAACACTGCACGGCATCGTCAGGCGAGTTTTGAGAATGAACGGCGCGACTGCGCCGGACCTGGTCTCGCAGCAGGGCGCATATCTGATATCGCTCGAGTTCGACACCCTCGAAACTCCGATCGGCGCCGCGCAGTTCTGAGCCGCTGCGTGCTTTCCGTCACGTCGAGCGTAGAACCCGGGGTTGCAATAGATCCACGGGTAGCCTTCCAGCGTTGGACTTACTGGCTCCGGGATCGACTTCGGCCACCGTCTGTGAAGTCTGTGTCACTGATCCTAGTGCCGCTGAACTGTTTCAGTTGTGACCGAGACCCTTGTGCCGCCGTACGTCGGACCTACTGCCGATTAGCGACCTATAATGGGTTGGCCGGATAAGCAGAATGTCTCACCGCGCCCTCATCGTGGCACTAGCTGCTGCGCGCGTCGTCCTGGAACAGACATTGCCACCCCCGACAGTTGGGCACCCGGAAGATGCGTCCGCTCTGCTGACGCGGGCGAGAGAGAAGGTACTCGACTCGATCCGCAGTCTGCCGAAGTACACTTGCCTCGAAACCATCGAACGCAAATACTACTTCCTGCCACCGGAGAAACACAGTCCCCATATGATGACGGAGGATCCTCCGGCGAGTGCGTGCAGCGGGAACGGCGCCCGCCACCTCTCCCTGGCTGCGATGGACCGATTAAGAGTGGAAGTCGCCGCAGCGGGACAGAGTGAAATCCATTCGTGGCCGGGGGCGAGCCGTTTCGACACGCGTTCCTTCGATCAAATGATTCCTTTTGGCCCGCTCAGCACGGGGTCGTTTGGCACAACTCTTTATGATGTGTTCGCAAATCCGGGCGCACAGATCAAATTTGCCGCTAGAAAGGCCGACGGACCGCGAGACGTATTCGAATACTCCTTCCGCGTGCCTCTGAATGCGAGCCATACCGTTGTCAAGGGGAGCCGCGGATGGCAGCACGCGGCATTTAGCGGCTCGTTTGAGATCAGCTCGTCAGATGCGGAATTGGCACGGTTCGTATTCGAAACGGGTCCACTTCCGCCCGACACGGGTATGTGCCAAGCCAAAGTCTCAACAGATTACCACTTCATGGTAATTGGCGACGGCGAATTTCGAATTCCACGGTGGAGCGAACTCGAAACTTTCGACACTGACGGCGGCCAAACGGACAGCGTGACGGAGTTTTCAGCGTGTCGTGAGTATACGACTGAGTCGAGCATTCGATTCGGCGATCAGGATACGCCCGCGGAATTGATTAAGATAACGCCACAGCACGGGACAGCCCTTCCACCGGGTGTTTCCCTCAGCCTGGCCCTGAGTGGGCCTATCGATCTAGAAACTGCCGCTGCAGGGGATCCGGTGTCCGCTAGGATTGTCCACTCCGTTCGTTTACGGGGTTCGAAAGAAGTTCTGGTACCCGCGGACGCGATTGCCCGTGGCAGGATTCTTGAAATGCGGCATGAGATCAGAACCTCGGAGTATCTGATTTCCATCCGGCTCGATACGCTCGAAACAAAAGGCGCCATATCGCCTCTTTCGATCCGATTGACTCGCGAAATAAGAGCGGAAGGGCGGAACCCCGGCGGGTTTGTTGCTCGGGGAACCGAATTTTCGCTGCCAGCACCCGCTTCGATGGAATCGAGGAGTCTTTTCGTGTTTTCGGCCAAGAGTGGAGCGCATATTGTCCCTGTAGGCTTTCAATCCAAATGGATGACGGTTGCTCCATGAAGGTCCTGGGACTCGGAGTTGCCGTCATGATGCTCCTGAATGCACAGTCCTCACCAGATCCAGTCGACGTATTGGAACAGATGCGTGACAGAGTGATCGCTCGGTTACCCCCGCTGGGGTATGCATGTATCGCAACCATCGATCGCAGCTATTTCCGCCGTCACCTGCCGCCGTTGACTCCAAGCTCCTGCGAGCGGATCTCCGCGGACAGAAAGAAGGGGGACAGATTACAACTCGACAAGACTGATCGGTTACGACTCAAAGTCGTCCTCACGAGAGGAGGTGAAATCTATTCCTGGACAGGGCCGGACGGTTTCTCGCGCAGTGTCGAAGAGGTCTTGCAACCCGGAGACATCGGCACCGGCGCGTTGGGTGCCCATCTCGACGCAATTTTCGCTAACCCGCTCGTCCGTTTTCGGCTCGTCAGTCAAAACGGCAAGAGCCTCGAATTCGGCTTTCGCGTTCCGGCCGGGGCCAGCAGTTACCTCGTCAAAGCCGGCTCCCAATGGCGCGAGACGGGATACGAGGGCTCCCTGTCAATCGACCCGGCGTCGCTCGAACTCAAGCGGCTGACGATCGAAACCGACGAGCAACTGGCGGAAACGTCGATGTGCGAATCGAGCACAACGATGGACTATCCACCCGGCGGCGAGGGATTGTGGTTCCGAGCACGGTTCGGACCCGCGACTTAAACCGTGACACCAGCGAAACGGAATGGGTCACGACGTTTTCGGACTGCCGGGAGGCAAGCGAGAAGGTCCCCGAGCAGTCGCTCCCTGCGCTGTGCCCGCGTACATGGGCTGTCACATTCAAGCTGGCGCAGGTTACACCCATCGATACCTCAACAGCCGCCGCGGGGGACGTGATTGGGGCAAGACTTGCAGAAACGATGCTGGGGCCATCGTCGAAGACGCAGGCGCCTGCGGGTGCAACTTTAACCGGCCGGATTATGCGCATGGAACACCACCTGCAGAGGCTGGAGTACACCGACCCCACCGCGCACGTCGTCGCTACCGGAGGGCGATCCTTCTTCGTGATTTGGATGGATTTCGACACGATTGAGGCGAATGGCGTCGTTTGGGCGATCCGTGCCCGATTGACCTGCGGACAAGCGCTAGACCGCCAGCATCGTTGTCCGTTCGCTACTATGAGCGATCAGACATGGGATCGTGCGATTCCCTTTGGCAGCGACTCTGCGGATGCCAATATCGTAGTTCCCGCAGGTTATACATCCACCTGGCTGACCGGCGACCCGAATTCGAAACAGCAATAAATGCTGTTGCAACCTGGATAAGTCGACGTAAGGCGACTTTGATGTCTTTGAAGGTGGTTCCGAACGGAGCGCTTTGGCTATTTATTGAGGCCGCTGCCGTTCTGAATTATTCGAACGTGCAGGCTGGTGCCTCCCAGCTTCTCTTCTACTAAAAGAATCACCGATTTCTACTGTGCACGCCCTGTGGCCCGGGTGAATTGTCCCTCGTCCAATATGCAGGTGAACAAAAATGAAAGGGCAAAAGATCGGCATGCGAGCGGTAGCGGTTCTGCTTGCTTCCGCGGCCTTGGGCTTCGCCCAAATACCGAACACGGGTATCACTGGAGCTCCAATGCACGGACCGCCCAATCCCAACAATCCAGCTGGGGTCTCGGAGCCAGTCGGCCCGGGAACTATCAACTACGTTGAGGGTCAAGTTTCGCTGGACGGCCAAACGCTCTCGCCGCAGTCGGTCGGAGCTGCAAGGCTAGTCCTCGGACACACTCTCGATACGGCCCAGGGCTATGTCGAAGTGCTGCTCACACCCGGCGCATTCTTTCGCGTTGGGAACAATAGCGAGGTCCGAATACTTTCCGCCGGTCTTGCTGCTACGCAGATCCAACTCGTGCGCGGCTCGGCCATTCTCGAAGTCGACCAGTTGATAACGGGCACGAATCTCTCGATTGTGATGAACGGCACCACAGCCCTCATCGAAAAGAATGGACTTTACCAATTCGACGCTGTACAGCAAGCTGTGATGGTGTTGGATGGGAAAGCGACGATTCAGGAGGCGGGAGGGACAGTCACGCTCGGCAAGCACGACCAAGTGCTGCTCGCCAGTAACCATCCGCTCAAGAAACGGGGCCTTCCGATAAAGACAGTCGAAGCCCAGCCCCTCTACGTTTGGAGCAAAGCCCGGAGCGAGGACGAAGCACAGGCCAGTACTAACGCCGCCAGCAACGCAAACTACTACGCGACTGCGGGCCCCGGCTGGTACTGGGATCCGGCCTGGGATTTTTATGGCTTTTGGCCTTACGCCGACGCTCTTTATAGCCCATTCGGCTGGGGTTTCTATGGGCCGGGCTACTTTGGCTTTGGATACTTCGGCGGCGGCTATTACGGCGGCCGTTACTATGGCGGTCACTATGGATGGGGCGGACACGCCGGGTGGGGCCGCCCGGGCACTGGCTGGCATGGCCGCGGCGGCGGAGCGACCGCCAAGGCAGGCGGATTTCGTGGCGGCGGAACTAGTGGCTTCCATGGCGGCGGGGGCGGTGGATTCCACGGCGGCGGATTTGGAGGAGGTGGCGGGTTCCACGGCGGCGGGGGTGGCGGTCATCGGTAGCCGACAGGCCGACGTGGTGTCGCCGCACTTACAAGGCCCGTAAGAAGCCGCCGGATGAGACCGCCGAACAGTAGGCACCGGCGGACTCTGGAAGCAACTCGAGGTTGAAGCCGCTGTGGAAAGTGCGTGTGATGGCCGCGGGATTTCCAGGGTAAGCTTGCCGAAAGAGGCGAAAAGAGCCTCTAGCACCTACCCGGCAAAAACGGATGGAGCAAGTGCCGATCTATGAGGAGCTGGGGCGGAATAACCAGTGGCAGACTCGACAAAGGCGTCACTTTCAGACTACCTGGCGGCCGAGAGAACCTTTCTCGCCTGGATTCGCACAGGTCTCGCCCTGATGGGTTTCGGCTTTGTTGTGGCCCGGTTCGGATTGTTTCTTCAGGCCTTGCTGCTGAGCGCGGAGAACTCTTAGATTCGACCTGCGGGACCATCCTTTTGGATTGGCACGGCCCTCATTGTGCTCGGTGTTGTTGTGAATCTTGTGAGTGCGCGGAACCACTTAAGGCTAGTTCAAGGCTTGAATCGAGGCGAAGCGAACTTTAAGCCATCGTCCATGGTTTCCGTAACACTCGCAGTGACCTTGGCCCTATTCGGACTAGTGATGGCAGTCTATCTGGTGTCGGTGCGGCAGCCCGAGAATGGTACGTTGAGACAGCGGAAAGAGACTCCAATGAGCATGGATTTCAAAGGCGGTCTAGTGAATGTCGCAAGCCGCCATTCGGTTGATCAGACAGTCGAGAACTTCGAAAATCTCCTCGAGTCGAAAGGGGTTAAGTTATTTGCACTCATTGACCACAGCGGGGAGGCTGCGAAGGCCGGCCTGCACATGCCACCAACCAAACTGCTGGTATTCGGAAATCCTAACGCCGGCACGCCGTTAATGCTTGCGGCACCTAGTATCGCTATCGACCTTCCTTTGAAGGCGCTGGTGTGGGAAGACGCGAGCGGCCAGGTCTGGATCTCGTATAACGAACCGAGGTACCTTCAGGCGCGTCATAAGCTGGCTAAAGAATTATCCGAACCTCTCTCTGCGGTGCGGGCCTTGACAATTCAAGCCACTGAATAACGATTTCTGAGGGAAAAGCTGTGGGGCCAGATTTCCTTGCGGGAGCCCGACCCTCGACACGAGGACCCATGCTTCTACTGTGCCGCTCGCGACAGAAATGCAGTCCGGGCAGTATTCTCTTTTGACCGAGGTGGTAGGAACGTTGAACTGGAGAGGTATCCAAATGCGACTGCACGTTAATCGATTGTCTACCCCACTTCTGTTCGCGGCTTTAGTCGTGTCAATTTCAACGATCTACGCTTCCGAGCGGCATCACCAGAAAGCAAATGAAGACGCCACACGCGACGAAATTCAGGTCATAGGCCACATTGCGATCGCGGGACCCACTACCCAGCTGCTTCCCACCCAGCACTTCAGCAGTTTCTATCTCTATGCCGAGCACGGACCGGGCAAAGCGCTGACGTTGATCAATGTGACGAAGGCGTCAGATCCCACCGTTGTGGATGTTCTGGCGTACCCGGCTGATGATTCGTCTGGAAATCTGATTGCGGTTGCCGGCATGGCAGGGCTTGCAGTAGACCGGCAAGCGCCGTTAAAGCCGGGCAGTCCATCAGTGGTTCGAATCATGAACTTTACTGATCCTTCTCATCCAAAGATCGCACGCGAGTTTCAGGGAGTTACAGCCATCACCACCGATAACCACCGCCGGCTCATCTTCTTAGCGAACCCCGAAGGGATTTGGATCTTGCGTGAGCACTTCGCGGAGGATCCGGAGATCGTACAAGAGTATTCTGACTATGTTCAATACGGTCTCGGTGGCGGGTTTTAGAGGGCAGCTGCCAGGCGACCTTCACTACGGTACTATCGCACTGAGAAGTTTAGGCGCCATAGAGTTGATCGCGGTATAGGAAGACTTCCTGGTTGTAGCCCCCTCGCTGCAGAGCAATGAAGATACCCACCCGACTCTTCGTGGCGAGCATCACGCTGGCTGCGTGCGCTGGCGGCGTGCCTGATCAGCCGTTTGTCGATTGTAGCCGATCCGAGTTGATGAAGGCGGCGCCGGAATTGAGCAGGCTTGCGTTTGAATCTGATCAAGGCAAGTTGGATCCTCTGCTGCTGGCAACAGGGCAGCAATTAGAGAGCATGCTTGCGAAGTTCATAAACGTCTCCATCAGAGAGGACGTGCACGAGATGCGCTTCGACAGCACGCACATGATGTGGAAAGAGCATGAGGACAAGTTCCAGTACGCGGTCGAGACGCGTCCCTTCGTAGAGTTACGAAGACAGACGCTGGGTAACCGAACGGCGCTCCCGAGCCAGAAGAGTGCCTTTCTGATATCAGGGCATTTCCTTGACATGCTGGGCGACCTGTTGCCTGGGAGTCAAAAGGAGTCCCGTTTTCGGTACCTCGGGAGTCTTAAGGAGGCAGGTGGGCGAAGTCTCGTCGTGGCCTTCGCCAAACGGGACGGAACAAGACAAGGTCTTGTATGGATCGATGAGGCAACAAAGCGAATCCTGCGTTTCCGGACGGATGCTTTAGAACATCCGAAGGGAGAGGCATTTGACGGCTTTAGCCGGGATGTCCGCTTTGTGCCGGTGAGCTTTTCAGCCTTCGAAACGACGCTGTGGCTGCCATCGAGCGCAACGGTGGACTTACGGTTTGCCGCGGGAGAGTTGCGTAGCGTTCACCGGTTTTCGAATTATCGCGCGGAGCGATTCGAAAACGATGCGGACGCCACCCAACGGAGGAAAGATACGGGAGAGGCGGCTGAAGAATTGGATGCGGAAGCCGATGGGATCGAGGTGCTTCTCACGGGAGTGGCGGCTCTGGAAGCAGGGAAGCCAGGGGATGCGGTGGCTCCTCTGCGTGAAGCGACAAAGCGATTGCCGGAACGGGTTGAGCCGGGCTATTACCTGGGATTGGCACTTTATGGAACGCACAATTTGGCGGGGGCAGAGACCCAGTTTCGCGAGACGGTGAATCGATCGCTCGGTCTGGCGGCGCATAACCAGCTTGGTGCAGTGCTTTTTGAGAGCGGGGACAAGCCCGGAGCGGTGACGGAGTTTCAAGAGGCGTTGCGCTTGGAGCCTGGGAACGCGAAAATGCGGGCAAATCTCGACCAGGCGATGAGGACGCTGAAGAGTGAAAACATCGCCCCGGAGGCGCGCATGCCTCCCGTGGCGGGCGAGCCGACTATCAGAGTGGATGTACGCCAGGTGCTGGTTCCAGTGGTGGTGACCGATAAAGATGGGCACCATGTGGTTGGCTTGGCGAAGACCGATTTCAAGGTTTTTGAAGATGGAGCAGAACAAAAGATCACGGCGTTCTCGAGTGAGCGGGCGGATGTCTCCGCACCCGCGAGCCCGAATGTTGGAATAAGCCAGTCTCAACCCACGGCGGACGGCTCGCCAGAGGCTCTGGCAAAGCGCCCCACATACGTAATCTGTTTCGATACTATGCACGGTGCCTTCGGAAACGCCGTACATGTTCACGAAGCGCTGCAGAAACTGTTTCGGCAGGAGCAGGCCGGGAATTCGGAGTACGTGGTCCTTGCGCTGGGGCTGGCCGTAGAGACCGTTCAAAACCTCACTTCCGACCCAGCGAGTGTTCTGGCAACGCTTGGGGGAGATCGTTTCCAGAAAGCCCTTCAGCAGGGCCAGAAGAGCTCGACGCAATTTGGAATCTCTCATTTTGAAGGGGAACTGCAAGAGGTGCGGGCGGCGTGCGACGGAGGTGATCCAAATTGCGCAACCCGGAAACAAATGCTGCTTCCGCAAGCAAACGAGCTCGCTGAACACGAGAGGATCAGCACCGCGCAATTCCTGGCTCAATTCCGCTCCATAGTCCAGAAACTGGCGCTTGGCAGCGGGCGGCGCACCCTCGTCCTAATCTCCGATGGTTTCTTGCTCGCGCCTGGAGAGATCCCGTTTGGGCTCCTCGTTGCGTACTTCCCGGAATTCCGGTCAACGCTTACTCTCGACAGAATGCAGGATGCCATGGAGCCAATCTTCAAACTGGCGGTGAAGGGAAACGTGCCGATCTACACAATCGACTCGCGTGGGCTGTACACATCGCCGGGACTCGACGCGTCGCGAAGCATGAATCTATCGGTGGCGCAACAAGTGGACCGTGTGTTGAACGACATAGGGACTGACGAGGGGCTCACGCTTTCGGAAATTGCCGCGGCTACAGGCGGCTCAGCGTTTCGAAACAGTAACGACCTGCTTACCGGATTGAAGAAAGCGTTTGCGGACGGACGAGAGTACTACATGCTGGCTTATGTGCCCACTAATGAGGCGCAAGACGGAAAATTCCGTAAGATCGAAGTTAGGGTGCGTGATAATCAGGCGGCGGTGAGCGCAAAGCGAGGCTACTGGGCTACCCCGCAATAACCGCAATGGCAACGCAACCATCGAGTAAGGACTTCTCGGGGCGCAAGCTTCGGGCTGGATTTCGCTCGTCGCCGGGTTGGCTGTGCCGGTTTCAGCGGTCAACGTTTCGGAGCGGCGTCACTGCACGAACGAGAGCCGTCGCGGACGCCGCAGGCGTAGATCGGGCCGGATCTCAACAAGCGTTGTTCCTCTCAATTAGTTCGGGGGCTCTGAGGCGCAGCTTGGCTGAAGCGACTGAGGTGTGTCAAGCCCGTAACCGGGAAGACAAGTCCCGCGAGCAAAAGTATCCTCCAAAACCGATCCCAATCCAAACCACCCTCCAAACCTCTCCACGCGGTAATAACCGCTGAGACGCGGAGGGTGTCCATCACGGTCAAAATGCCCGGCGCTCCAGGCCCAGAGAGCATCCTGACCCTTTCGATCGGATTTCTGCCGCTCTAGTCTGTCGAGAATAACCACCTTATGACCTGCACCAGCCATGACGGTCGTGTCCCGATAGGATGCCTCAACCTTGCCCGTGATTACGTCCACGACTGGTGGATTGTTGGCCGCGAATTGATAGATGCCAGGCTTCTTGACCAAGACTGAGGCTCCGTGATCAATGATTCTGAGCCTGGTGTCTTTCACTAACTCGCCGACCATGACCATCGCCTTCCCGATCTTCAACTCCAGTTCGGCGTTCGTTAGCGATAGAGACACAACTCGGATCTCCGTATTATCTTGGATTCTCAAGAAGACATCGGGTGCCAACACAATCTCCGCTGTACCAAGACCTGTTGAAAGCACATCATCCGTGCCTAAGAAGCGCATGGGGCGCGTGCTTTGAAAGTACGGTTGGCCATCCAAGAAGACAGCCCCTTCGATGACATCAATTCCGCCAGCCTTCGCCGATATCGTATTAGTCTGCGGCATCGCGGGCGTTGACGAGACGAGGAGGCCTGCCAGCACCATCATTGACTCGCGCCAATTGCCCTTCACCATCTTCCCCAATGTTGACTAGACTTTGGAACCTTAGCAGCGTCTTGCCTTTGGCTCAAATGTAAGAGTGGACTGGGGAAGAAGGAATACGGTCGCAACAGTATTTTTGCCCCCAATTCTAGGGTATTTTGGGCCTGGGCATAGATTGGCCTGATCAACGTTTGGATGGGTCCAAGTTGCTCGACACACCTTGAAGA
>JBAUOG010000762.1:0-1635 GCA_049579625.1 Bryobacteraceae bacterium | reverse complement strand
GTGTAGGATTTAGTCACCGTCACGCCCACATTGTGCTCGAGCATTAGGTCCGCCAACTGCCTCCCGTCAATCAAGACGATCTTCTTTTCGGGATCGCCCGACTCTCCGTGGAAAGTAGCGGCTCTCGCGTAACCCACTCTACGACGCCTTCCTCCGTTTGACAACCTCCGACTTAGACGGAACCAGCGCTTCCAGTTCTCTGAGAAGCACGGGAATCTGTTTGTGCCCCTGGACTCGACGGAACTGTTTCTCAGCGATCAACAGACCGGATCCCACCCAGCGCTCTCGCTGGTCTCCCGCGTGCCATCGCTTCACGTTGGCACAGACCCGTTCGACGATCGCGAAAGCCGACTCGATGACATTGGTGCTGGCCAAGGTCTTCCGCAGTTGTGGAGGAACGTGGAGCCGATGCACCGTCAGCGTTTCTTCCAGCCCTTCGCCTAGGCTCCGTGCCGCGCTCGGATTCAAGTCCATCAGTTCGCGATGCAGCGAACTCAGCGCTTGCTTGGCCGCAGCGTAGTCTTCCAGCGCGTAGGCCGCATACAGCTTCCTCGCCACCAGGGGCTTCTGCTCGTCGGTGAGATGATCCAGCACGTTGCGCCGCTTGTGAACCTGGCAGCGCTGGATCGGCGCCGACTCGCCGGCGTACTTCTTCACCGCCGCGTGCAGCGCCTTACCGCCATCCAGAACGTACAGCCGCGGCTCGGTCAGATCGAGCCCACGGTTCATCAAATCGCCCAGCAACTCTCCCACCACGGTGGCGTTTTCAGTGGCTCCTTGCCGAATGCCCAGGATGGTTTTCCGCCCGTCCTGGCTGATGCCCAGCGCCGCCACCATCTGCTGGCCGGCGAACGGTGTGGCGTCGATGAGCAGCGCGCACAACCGCAATTTGTCCAAACGCCGCTCCATCATGGCTTTCAGTTTTTCCCGGCTGGCCTCGATGAAATGTTCGCTGATGGCGCTCTTCTCCAAGCCGTACGCCTCGGCGAACTCCCGCACCGCTCGGCCGTAGGTTCTCGTGCTCAGACCGAGCATCAGTTTCTCCCACACTGTTTCGGTCAGCGGCTCGCCGCGGTGAAACATCTCGTAGCTGCCCAACCGCACTTCCTGGTCGTCGGTGGTGCGCACGCGCGGGCGCTCGATCGGCACCTTCTGTCCCATCACCACGCAGAAGCCCCGCTCCTTGCCCCAGCGGTTGGCCGTGCGATCCGGCTGCGCCTGGCTGCGCTCTCCGACTCGCTCGCGGACTTCTTCTTCCATCAGCAGCTCCATCACCCGCAGACCGGCCTGGCGAATCAAGGCGCCCACGCCCTGGCGCAGCCAGCCCACCATCTCGGCCATGGGCAGCACCATTTGCACCGCCGGACTTCCATCCGCGGCCATCTCTTCGAGCTGCCTCACAGCTCGCTGCGCTTCAATCTGATATGGTTTCTTCATAGCGGCTCTCCTTTTTCTCGCGAAAGAAAATTGCTCTCAGCCTATCAAGGCTTCGAGCGGAGAGTCGCTACTTTCTACGATCTACCGGGCATTCCCTTAGCGTTTAGGCTGATCTAACATTGCGCCATGGGCCGTATTCGATTCTTGATTGCGCTCGTTTTCGTGGTTGGGCCTGCGTTCGCCGACGCCGTCTATACC
>JBAUOG010000761.1:0-4406 GCA_049579625.1 Bryobacteraceae bacterium | reverse complement strand
GGAGCGCCAGCTCGCCGTGCGCGCTGTGCTCTCCGCTTCGGAGCAAGGTGTGTCCCCAGACGCGACAAAGCTCGTCAACCGGGGGGGTTCTAAGGCCTCCCAAGCAAGTATTTTCAGAGCAACCGCGAGAATCAGCGAGCGGATGCAGCGGAATCAGTAGCGTAGACAGCATCTTCAGGGAGCGCTCGTCCGGGAAATCTGCGTTAAGCCCCAGCACTGCGCTCAACTCTTCTGGTGTGTTTTAGAGCAACGCGGCGGCCGGAACTCGCGCGCGATCATGGGAACTATGGCGATCGCTTCAACCAACCCAGCCACGGGCGAGACCACTCGCACCTTCACCCCGCTGACCGCTGATGAGGTCGAGCAGAAACTGGCGCTCGCCGCGTCCGTCTTCCCGGAATACTCCACGACAACCACCTTCGATCAGCGGTCCGCCTGGCTGCTCGGAGCCGCGCGAATCCTGGAAAGTGAGAAGGAACGCTTCGGCCGCATCATGACCGCCGAGATGGGCAAGACGCTGGCCTCGGCCATCGCCGAAGCGGAGAAGTGCGCTCTGGGCTGCCGCTACTACGCCGAACACGCCGCCAGGCACTTGGCTGACGAAGTAATCGCCACTAACGCGTCGTATAGCTTCGTCTTGTACGCTCCGCTGGGTCCTGTGCTGGCCATCATGCCCTGGAACTTCCCGTTCTGGCAGGTGTTCCGGTTTGCCGCGCCGGCCCTCATGGCGGGCAACGTGGGGTTGTTGAAGCACGCCTCTAACGTGCCGCAATGCGCGCTGGCGATCGAAGAAATCCTGCTGCGCGCCGGCTTCCCACCAGGTGCTTTTCAGAGCTTGTTGGTTGAATCGTCTCAAGTGCCGGCGCTGTTGAGAGACGAACGCATCAAGGCTGCCACTCTGACCGGCGGTGAGCCTGCGGGCGCCTCCGTTGCAAGCATCGCGGGACACGAGATCAAGAAGACCGTTCTGGAACTGGGAGGTAGTGACCCGTTCATCGTCATGCCCAGCGCGAACTTCGACGCTGCCGTGGCGACCGCGACCAAAGCCCGCAACATCAATAATGGCCAGTCCTGCATCGCGGCAAAGCGGTTCATCGTCGCCGACGAGATCTACGACCGGTTTCAACAGGCCTTCGTGGCGGCGATGCAAGACGCGCGCGTCGGCGACCCACTTGACCCGCTGACCGATGTGGGCCCATTGGCGACGGAGAAGATCCGCGAGGAACTGCATGACCAGGTCCAGCGAGCGGTGGCCGCAGGAGCGACGCTACTCACGGGCGGAGAGAAGCTGCCGCCGCCGGGCTGGTTTTACAAGCCGACCGTACTTTCGAACGTGCCCCGCCAATCGGCCGTCTTTTATGAAGAGTTCTTCGGCCCGGTGGCCATGCTGTTCCGGGTCAAGGATGCCCGAGAAGCTCTGGCTGTGGCCAACGACTCGCGCTTCGGGCTCGGCTCCAGCGTTTGGACAGAGGACTCGCAGGAAGTCGACTTCTTCATCCGAGGCATCGAAGCCGGGAGCGTCTTCGTCAACGGCATGGTGGCGTCCGATCCGCGCCTTCCCTTCGGCGGCGTGAAGAAGTCGGGCTACGGCCGCGAACTGAGCCTGGCCGGCATCCGCGAGTTCGTCAATGCCAAGACCGTCTGGATCAAGTGATGTCACGCGCCGGGGTTAGACGAACTTGACGTCGTAGCTGCCAGCCGCAGCCAGCTTGACACTCACTGATCCGTCATCGCTCCTTGTGAAGGGCAGCGCTCTGCCCCCTTGCATTACCGTCGCGATTTGCTGGCCCTTCGGGGCTCGCAGTCGCTGCTCTCCGTTGGCTGCCGGCCGAAGCGAACCCGTGACCGCCTTGCCGCCCTTCCACTCGATCGCGACGCCGACATTGCCGCGAGCACGAAGCCCCTTCACACTGCCGGCCTGCCAGTTGCCAGGCAACGCCGGGAGAAACGCGATCTCGCCATCGTGGCTCTGCAGCAGCATCTCGGCGATCGCGGCCGTTGCGCCGAAGTTGCCATCGATTTGGAAGATGCTGCCATGCTCCGCCGGGTGGGTGTCGAACAGGCTCGGCCCGGTGGAATGCTTCAGCAGCATGCTCAGCGACTCCTGTGCCATGTCGCCATCCAAAAGCCGCGCCCAGAAGGCGATGGCCCACGCACGGCTCCAGCCCGTATACGCGCCGCCCGCCTTCAATCGCCGTTCGAGCGAAATCCGTGCCGCCTTCGCCAGATCTGGTGTTCGCCGTGGCGTGATCTCGCATCCTGGATACAACCCGTAGAGTTGCGACATGTGCCGCTGGCCCGGCTCTGCTTCCGTAAAGTCCTTTGACCATTCCTGCAACTGCCCGTACCGGCCCACCTGATACGGCACAAGCCGCGGCAGGGCCTTCTGCATCTGCTCCCGCATGGGCGCATCCACCGCCAGCAGCGTCGAGGCTTCGATGCAGTTCGAGAACAGCTCGCGGATCAGCGCCATGTCCAAGGTGCATCCGGCGCTGACGCTGGCGGTCTTGCCATCCGGCGTGAGGAAGACGTTCTCGGTAGAGAAGGATGGGCAGGTGGTCAGGCGCCCCTGTTTGTCTTCGATCAGCCAACCCAGGCAGAATTCGGCCGACCCCTTCATCAGCGGGTAACCGACGTTCCGAAGGAAGTCCATGTCCTTCGTGAAGCGGTAGTGATCCCATAGGTGCTGGCAAAACCAGGGCCCGCTCATCGGGAAGTTGGCCCAGGTGGGCGTGCCGTGGCCTTCCCCCACCGGGGCCGATTGCCGCCACAGATCCACGTTGTGGTGCGAGACCCAACCGCCTAGGCCATAATTGACTCGTGCCGTCTCGTGCCCCGTCTGGCCGAGGCCTCGAATCAGGTCGAACATCGGGCCGTGGCATTCGGACAGATTGCAGGATTCGGCCGGCCAGTAGTTCATCTGCACGTTGATGTTGGCGGTCCAGTTCGAGCTCCAGGGCGGCCGGACTTCCTGGTTCCAGACGCCTTGCAGATTGGCGGGCTGCGTTCCCGGCCGGGAGCTGCAGATCAGCAGGTAGCGGCCGTACTGGAAATAGAGGGCGAGCAGCGCCGGATCCGCCGCCGCGCCAACCGCCTTGACCCGTTCGTCCGTCGGCTGGTCAAGTGGCTGCTTGCCGAGACTAAGCGCGACCCGCCGGAACAGCTTCTGGTGATCGGCAATCTGATCGGCGCGAAGCGCCACGTACGTCTTAGCGGCCGCCGCAGCCAGCGCTTCTCCACAGCGTTGAGCGATAGCTGGCGCCGGCAGATCCGGCTGCTGGTCGAAGCCGCGGAATCCCGTCGCCGCAGAGAAGAGCACCGTGACTTCATCGGCGTTATGGATAGAGACCGAGTCATTTTCGACGCTCTTGCGGCCGCCCTGGGCCACTACGCGAACCTGCCCGCAGAAGCGCATGCCCTTGCCCTCGGTCTCGTCGTAGAGGACCGGATTGTCCGACTTCACATAGTTGGGCTCGGAGTGGCTGGGTGCCTTCCCGTCCAGTCGAATTCCGTCCGCCGAGGCCTGTTGAAATGAGTGGTGCGGCGTATCGAGACTAACCGTGCAACTCACTCGTCCTGGCGCGCTCGCGCTGAGCCGCACCACCATGACCTGATCCACGGCAGAGATGAAAGCCTCGCGAACGTAATCGACTCCATCGACGCGATAGGTAACGCGCGCGGTCGCCGTATCCAAATCGAGCTCACGGCGATAAGCCTCCGCCTTTTCCGTTCCGGCGAACTTGATCCGCAGGTTGCCGAGTGGCTCGTAGCTTTCGTTATACGGCCCCTGCATGTGCTGGCACGCAGCGTCGGCTTCAACGTACTTCTCCTCATCCATCACTAGCCGGCGCACCACGGGCAAGTACTTCTGAGCTTCCGGGTTGTTCCATTTCTTAGGACAGCCGGACCAGAGCGTGTCTTCGTTTAACTGCAGCCGCTCTTCGGAAAGGCCTCCGAACATCATTGCGCCGAGCCGGCCGTTGCCGATCGGCAGGGCTTCGGTCCACTCGCTGGCAGGCTGACGATACCAGAGCAAAAGATCGCTTTGTGTAGCGCTGTTATCCGCTCTCGCCGTGGCGCTCTGGGCCACGGTTAGCGCTAAAGGTACCGCGCCAAGGAAGTCACGTCTGGTTGGTCCGCTCATGTCGCTCCCAGTATCTCTCGCGGGATGGTGACCAGAGCGAAAAGACACGGCGGCTGTAGCTGTGGTTGGCCCCGTTGAATGGTTGACTCTCGGCTCAGCAGGCTAACCGCCTGGCTAACAGCCCAATGTCACTTAGTTTTTGTGGGCTGCCGGTAAAGTGCTGAATCCATTGTGGCGCGCGCACTCTTGCGTGCCGCGTCGGCACTCCTGCCGACGCTTGGTTTGCCCGCTTGCGAGGCGTTGGCGATGTGGATCATTTGCT
>JBAUOG010000760.1:0-3898 GCA_049579625.1 Bryobacteraceae bacterium | reverse complement strand
AAGTAGGGCCCTGCCAACGTCTTCAGTGCCGTCGATTTCCGACTGCCTTGGGGTCCTTCGAGAATCAGACAGGAGTCTGCTTTGACCCCAGGCCGATAGATGCGTGCCACCGCCGAGACAAGCCACCGAGCACCAACGGCTCGGCTGTAGTTCGTGTTCTGAGCACTAAGGTAGATCGTTAGCCAGCGGTCCATACGTTCCACCCCATCCCAGGAAATGCTTTCCAGGTAACGGCGGACCGGATGGAAGGAACGGTCTTTCGAAACCGTTTGTACGGCCTGCGCTGCGATGGTGACGTCGACCAGGATGCTCTTGCGCTGTAGCCAGTCGGTCGTGAGTCGGTCTTCCTGGTCGCTCCATGTTCCGTTCGGGACCGGACCCCAAGGCGCCGTCCGCAAGGCGATGGGTGAGAGGGCAAACTCATCAAAGGCGAGCACGCCTTTCCATTCCGAGGCGTGCCGGAGCGCTGCGATCGCGTTGGCCAAGACTGGATAAATGTTGCCTTCGGGATAGCTCGCCGTAGGCTTTGCTCGAATCAACTCCTTCCGCCAATCGAACGGAGTGAACGAAACGCTCGAGAGTTCGGCCAGCACCGTTTCCGGCCCGACAGCCGCGAGATGATCATCGATCCCTTTCCCTTGCGCGAGATCCCACTCCAGAAAACCGACGACCGCTCCTTGCCTACGCAAGTGTTGGGCTAGTTCCGCACGAGCGATCCGAACTTGATCCTTCGAGTGAGCGTCGGCGTCGAAGGCGATGATGACCTTGCGATCCTTCCAGGTGATCCACTCCAGGTCCGGAATGGGACTCTTCACATTCACCCGCTGACCGTCTGGACCAGTCGCCTTGCCAATCGTGCCCCGCCAATTGAAAACACCCGCAATACCGACCGGCAGAAAGCGCGCACAGTGCTGCTGGTTCCAATGAGCAAGTCGCCACAACGCAAGTGTTTTGAACTCGCCTTCGGTGATCAGCACGAATCGATCCACGTCACTCAGCGCAACCTCGGCCCCTGGTGGCAGATAGAGCATGTTCCCTCGTCCCGGCGGACTGAGGTACTTTTGCCTCACCTTCATCTGGCCGGTCGGGTCGAGTTCGAGGTCGGGGTGGTCGCGCCGGAGCCGGTATTCGCGAATGCTCGCGCGGCCCGGCGAGAAGTAGGGGATGGCGATGCCTGCGTAATCCCCTCCTCGTCTGCCGACGAGTTGCGATCCGCTAAAGGAGTCGACTCGGCGCAGACGCGCGGCCACGACGACATGCCGGTCCAACCATCGGGCTTCGAGTGCCGCCAGATCAGCGGCCGACAGCTCTTCGCCGATAACACTTCGCAGAAACTGCTCCTCGGCTAAGGGATTTGGGCCTGAGTCTCCATTGTTTCCATTGATCTCGGAAGTGGACCTTGCGACGTCCTTTTCTCCAGGATGGCAATTACCGAATTCGGATACACTTTCAGCAGTGACCGGGTCAATGTGCACGGCTTCACCAAGTTTTTCTGCCGAGGGCACGACTCGCGAGTGGTGCCCTCCGCCTTTACAGGGTCCAACGGTGGGGGTCTGACAGATTTCTGACAAACCCACGCCGTTCGTGCAGTTTTGTCGGTTTAGCCAGTTCGCAAGTTGTTTAAATCATTGATCCTTGTTGGTGGGCACGTATTCGAACCCCATGCCGTCCACCAACCAATAAGCCCTTATATTTCAGTAACATAGATAGGTCTTAGGTGGACGCGGCCGGAAACGCCATGCCGTACACCAAGGATAAGCTGTTGCTGTTTCATGGAGTTACCGACGGCAAAATTCTGGCAATGAGCCAAAGTCTGCCAAAGACGAGCTCATCCTTGACAGCTGTGCGAAGGCTCGTTGCTGTATTTGCTGAGCCGCACCTGGAAATCGGACATCCTCAGGCATCGCAATCTCGCAACACTCGCCGAAGTGCCGGCTAAGACACGACTTTGATCAACCTCGGAGCCCGGCAACGTCGAGACCCCGCCGGTTCTGAGATTGACCTTATGGAGCAGCGTTTCGGCTGGAGCGCTGCACGATCCGGGCGACGGTGGAGGAGGCGGGCCCCTAAGGGGCCACCTCCGGATCTTCGATCTGTTCCTGCTCGGGGGCAGTCTCTTCCACACGCTCAGCACGATCCAGTTTGAGGATCGAGGTGATATGGATCTCCCAGATACGCTGCTTAACCATGGCCTTTTTCTTACCTTCGAGCGGCTTTTCGTATTCGCGGCTGCGCAGCTCGCCCTGAATCTGCACGTGCGCTCCTTTCTTGAGCGTCGCGGCAAAGTCCGCCAGTGGCCCGAATACAATACCGCGATGCCATTCTGTCCGACATTCCCATTCGCCGGACTGCTTGTTCTTCCAAGACGCTTTAGTCGCCAGAGACAAGACCGTGAACGTGTTGTTGTTCTTGGTTTGACGACGATCTGGATCGCCGCCCAAAAATCCGATTAATGTTACGGTGTTCAAATACATTGTGTTTCTCCTTTTGCCCCGTTTCCCTCGGGGCACCGAAATGCAAGCGGAAACACTCCCAAGAGCGCAAGCGGTGACCTGGAGTGCTTTGTGGGGGGGCACCGGATTTGTTCATAAGGAGTGAACACGACTGGGCCACCGGCATGAACAAATTTGGGGGGAGCCGACAAAGCAGAACGGAGGGGAGCGCCGGGCGTGATTAGGCCGTCAGGCCGTCAAGCGCAGCCGTGCCCGAGGAAATTGGCGGCAGACAGGTAAACGCGTTGAATGGACACCAGAACTGATGGATGCTTTGGCGCATTCGAAACACGGCAGAAAACAACAAGAACGATTGATCCTTCGTCAGCGTGATGTCGTGAAGGAACAGTCAAGAATGGTCTACGCCTGAAAGGCGGAAGCGGTACTACGATGCTGTGAAGGCCAAGCCAACGCGAGTGATTTGCGCACGCGCCCAGCGGTCGCTCAGTCGCCCAAGAAAATCTCGACTCGATTGGAAGTCCAGGTGGCAACGCCGCATCCGAAGAAGTCGGTATCCTCGGTCCAGATTGGACAGCCAAGAGCAAGTGCAGATGCCAGAATCGGCCAGTCCTCAGGATCGCGGTTGCCGAGCCGCTTCCGCGCCTCCACCTCGTAGTCGCCGTAGAGGTCCGTGGTGACTAAATCGGCAAGAGCGACCACGGCCCGCAACAGGATCAGCCCTTTAGCCGGGTCGCCTCCGCGTTTGATGATGAGTGCTGCCAGATGCTCTTCCGCTTCCGCATGGGCGTATTGGGGAACGAAAAACGACACGCTGTCCGCATACTTTTCGAGAATGCCCCGGACCCGATTGCCGAGCACCGCGCGAATCAAAATGTTGGCATCGAGCACCAGTGCTCTACTTGCCATTCCGCTTCTTCTCGCGGGCCGTGCGCCGGATCTCCTTATACTCTGCCATCAGCTCGTCTTCAGAGGCACCCCAGGTTGCGATCATCGCATCCAGTTCTTTTGCGGCGGCGCGCATCGCCTCCACTTCGGCCTTCCGGTTTCGTTTCTGGGCAGGTATGAAGAAACCTAACGTCTCGCCGTGACGCGTGATCGCTAGGGGGCGACCGCCTTCCAGGTAGCCGGCCAGATTTTCACGGAATTCACGCATGCCGATCTTTTCGGTTTCCATCTTGTGTACTCATTGTACACAATGGCTCGCCGGCAAATCAGGCCCGTCAACTGGCAAAATCGCCGAAAACTGGCCTTCAAAAGGAACCCGAGCTTGAAAAACCGTTTCAATTCCATATAACGACGCGAGAGTGCCATCGCGTTTTCTCCTGCCATTCATCCCAGACCGTCCCGCCAGTGGGATTGGAGACGATAAGAGGACTTTTCGTTCCTAATCCGCTGTTGCGGGTTCAAGACTTCTTCGCTGAGATGGACCCTCCGCGGTGCAGTTA
>JBAUOG010000759.1:0-3929 GCA_049579625.1 Bryobacteraceae bacterium | reverse complement strand
CGCGGCTACCCTGCAGGCAAACCTGACGTTCCTGGCGTCGGATGCCCTCGAAGGCCGGCTCTCACTGACCCGCGGCTCTGAGGTCGCCGTCGAGTGGATTCGCGCCGAGTTCGCCAAGGCCGGCTTGAAGCCCGTCGACGGCAACAGCTATATTCAGCCTGTGCCCCTTTGGGACTACCGGACCGACCGCCAGCACGGTTTCGTCCTCGTGCAACAAGGTGGCAAACAGATCCAGTACACCTTCCCCGACGCCTTCGGGCAAGTCCCGGATGATGTGGATCTCTCGGGCGCGGTCGTCTTCGCGGGATACGGCATCACCGCCCCCGAATTGGGCTACGATGACTATCGCAACATCGACGCCAAAGGCAGAATCGTCCTCGTCTTCGACCATGAGCCGCAGGAGACCGATCCCAAGTCCATCTTCAATGGCACCGGCAACACCCGCTACGCGACCACTCGCGTCAAGGCCCTCAACGCGCAGGCGCACGGCGCCACGGGCCTGCTGATCGTGGCTGAGCCCAATCGCAAGCATCCCTCCAATCAGGAGCGGCAGGCGCGGATCCCCGGTGGCGCCCAACGCGTCGCGCGCATCCCGTCTGAAGCGATTGTCGACGACGAGTTGCACATTCCGTCGATGATTCTGTCCGATCTGGCGGCCGCCAACATCCTGGCGCCGCTAGGCATTACGCCCGGCGACTTGCAGGCAACCATCGATAAAGACCTAAAGACTGTATCGCGTGTCGTGCCGTCTACGGAAGTCACCATCCACCTGCAAAACTCCGGCCGACGCCGCGGCATCAGCTATAACGTGGCCGGCCTCCTCGAAGGAAGTGATCCCACACTTGCCTCCGAAACCATCGTCATCAGCGGGCACTACGATCACGACGGCGCTGCCAACACGGACGGCAGCGCCACCCCGCAGATCTGGCATGGGGCCGACGACAATGGATCCGGCACCGTTGGCGTCGTCGAACTGGCTCACGCCTTCGCGCACAATGCACAGCGCCCTAAGCGCTCGATCCTGTTTATCGTGTTCGCAGCCGAGGAGCGCGGGCTGCTGGGTTCTTATTACTACGTGCAGCATCCGCTGCGGTCGCTCGAGTCCACCCGCGCCGTCATAAACTTCGACATGATTGGCCGGAACGAAGTAACTAGCGAACAGACCAAGGGCCTCATCCAAATCGCCGCCGACACATCGAACGAACTGAACCTCATCGGCACCAATTACAGCCCCGACTACCGCCGCACCGTTGAAGCAGCCAACCAGAGCGTGGGCCTTCAACTCGACTACAAATGGGATCAGGAAGCTTCTCTCAACGTCTTCTTCCGCAGCGATCAGTTCCCGTTCGCCTTGCATGGCATCCCGGCCGTGTGGTGGTTCACCGGTTTCCACCCCGACTATCACCAGACCACCGATACCGCCGACAAGATCAACTACGCCAAAATGGAAAAAATCCTGAAGCTGGCCTACCTCTCCGCCTGGACTTTCGCCGACGAAGCCGAGCCTCCTGCGTTCAATCTGCGCACGAAATAGGGGCTGGTTCCTAGCCGGAATCCGCTATGGATTCAACGCGCTCCGGTTGACATAATCCGGGCATGCCTAAGTGCCCCTACTGTAAACAGGCGGTCACACTCGAAAAGACCCGGCGCGAGTCCGCCGACATCTCCGTTCCCGAAGGTGTTGAACGAGAGGTCTCCGGCGTAGTGAAGAAGGAGATCATGTACTATTGCCCGCACTGCGATTCGATTCTCGGCTTCGGCTTCTTCCTCGGCGGGTTATTGACCAAGAGGCCGTAGAACGCGGCTTCCGCACCACAATCGGCCGGCTCCAGGGGTAGGGAAAAACAATTCCGGCACTCGGTACGGTGCCTTGCTCGAACTCCACATCCGGGAAGCCCGCACCGCGCAGGCTGCTCTCGAGGCCGCTTTTCGAGAAGAGCCGCATCTCAAGCGTCAGCCCTGGGCCGCCGTGGAATACCAGGTTCGTGAAACGCTCGGTCCGGCCATCAACGCGCACGTTGCGCAAAACCCGCTGTTGTCTCTCGCCTTCGATGGCCCACTGGTGGAGTCCGGGAAAGTGTTCACGGGTCGGACCGCCCCAAACCCAAGGCGTTGTCAGTAACATCACGCCCCCTGGCTTCAGCAAGCGAAACGCATTTTGGAACGCTACTTCCACGGGGGGAGTCACGTGCTCGAACACCTCGCTGGCGATCAAGAAGTCCAACTCGCCAAGCGGTGAGTCATCCGATCGGATATCAAACAAGGGCTCCGAATCATAAAAGGTATTCAAATAATTCAGCGAGCGGGCAAAACCCGTGGCCAGTAAGGGCGGATCGGAGAGACCCAGACCCGAGATCGACTTGCTGTCCGGGAAATGAGGCAGCGCCAGGCTGCGCCCAAACAGTTCGAGCGAAAGACGATGAACCAGCCAACGATGGCGCACATTGGACCCGCAGGCAGGACAGGAAGGCGCCTCCGGGTCAGCGAGGGAGACTTCATCGAAACAACCTTCACCTCCGCAAACGTTGCAGGTGAAACGCCGATTCATCGCGCCTGTATCTTTGCGATCGCTTGCCGCGCCGGCCACTCGACTCGCGGGATGCGCTGCAATTTCTCGAGCACCGGGATGCCGGGCGCAGCGGCTGGCCCGATGTTGCCCAACGCCTTTGCGATGCTGCGCAGCACGTGCACATGCTCGCCCGCGCGCGCGGCTGCCTCAATCAATGCGGGAACCGCCGGTGCCGCCGCCGAACCGACCGCGGCAATCGCATCGGCAGACGCCAGCCGGACGTTCTCGTCGGGGTCTTTCACTCCCGCAATGAGGCTGGTCAACGCCTTGGCGGCACATTCTGCACACTCCGATAACGCCAGTGCGCTGAGGCCTCGCACCACCGGATCGGGATCGCGTAGCGCGGCGATGAGTTGCCCGACTCCCTCAGGGACGGCCTGACTGCGCTGGGTAAAGGCCCACGCCGCCGCTTCTCGAACGTATTCGTCCTGCGCCACGAGCCCTGCCTTCATCTCCGCCACCGGCGCGCTTTGACCCGAGGCGCTCCGCAAACTGGCAGCTGCCTCGCCGCCTGTTTTCACCGGCGATGCCACCCGCGCCAGGATCAGGGTGTCGATACCCAAGTCGTACCCCGTGCTGCGGCCATCTTTCCCACTGCATGTAAACGTGAGAATGTGACGTCCCTGGCTGAGTTCCTGCCAACCCAACAGATGATCCTCCGCGACATACATCTCCGTGAAGTAGGTGTTGATCGCTTCCTGGCCTCCCATGTTCGCGCCCGGCTCATGTTCCAGCGTGGTGCCCGATCCCACCGGCTTACCATCGATGAGATAGCGATACATACCGTAATCGGAGCTGTGCGCCAGCTGCGCGACGATCTCAAACTTGCCCTCTTTCGCCACCTCAAACGGGATATCGATCTTCGAGCCCGGCCCATCGGCGTGGAACACCAGCAGGTCACGTGACCAGAACACGTCTTTGTCGACCCGAGCGGTTCCCTTCTCCACCTTCGTCTCTGCAATGGCGTTTTCAACTTCAATCTGTTGCGCGTTGCCGTGCGGCAGGCGGGCTTGCCCGTATGGAGCCTCGGGCAGTTTGGTCGGGACGATGCCTTCCTGGTACCAGAACGCCACGCTGCTGAAAAGGTCCGGCCGCTCTTCAAAGCCCGAACGCACGGTCCCGTCGTTGTTATAGGTCCAACCGTAATGCTCGATGACGAAACGCAACGAGGTTTTGAAAGGGATCGGATCCGGCACATGCCAGCGGTAGGCGCTCAAACGCGCCCCTGTATCGGTTCCATCGGCCACCGTCACGCCAATGTACGGTCCTTCGGCCACCCGCAGACTCCAGGCATCGTTGAAGTAGTCTTCCGTTCCCGTCCCTTCGATGCTGGGCTTCTTCTCTCCGTCCACGTAGAAGT
>JBAUOG010000758.1:0-12718 GCA_049579625.1 Bryobacteraceae bacterium | reverse complement strand
AAGAAAGAGGCGATCTATCAACACCGAGTCTTCTTCATTCGCAAACTTGGCTTCGTCACGCCTACCGAGGCGCGGCGGATTAGCTTTGAGGAAACGGTGCGTTTTGAGAGAATTCACGAAGAGACCTACCGAGACTTCGGCTTCGAACTAGTCCCGGTAGAGCCAGGAAGTCTGGTGGAACGGGTCAGCATAATCAAATCAGCAATTCGTTAGTCGAAACGGACAAGCCGCATCCAGCCGAGTGTGGTCGTTCGGATCACAACATCCGATGCTCTAGCCACCGGCAATCGCTCCGACGATTAGCAGAGCCTCGGCGCCGGAAACGACCGCTTCGGGCAGTAGAGCGTCCGGCGATTCGTGCGACAGATCCTGCCCGCACGCGAAGAACCGCACGAACGGCCGGCGCGTCTGGGTGACATGATCGCGGACGGTCCCGCTTAGCGCCGGATAACAAGCCTCCAACGCATCGATTACCGAGCGCGTCGTGACCGGAGCCTCGACATTGAGTTTGACCTCGATGCCCACTTGGGCCAGCGTTCGGAGATGCGCCGGGAGTTCGACACGGATCAAACAGGGATTCACGACAGTGTCTGGACCTCAACCGAAAGAACGGCTGGGAGATCCCGGACTATCGGCGCCCAGCTGTCTCCGGCATCGGCCGATGCATAGACTTGGCCGCCGGTAGTACCGAAATACACGCCGCACGAATCGAGCGAGTCCACAGCCATCGCATCGCGCAAGACGTTGACGTAGCAATCGCTCTGCGGCAGACCTTTGGTGAGCGCCTCCCACTCGTTTCCGCCGGTCCGGCTGCGGTACACGCGCAGCTTCCCGTCGAGCGGATAGTGCTCCGAATCGCTCTTTATGGGAACGACATAGATCGTTTCCGGCTCGTGGGCGTGAACGTCGATCGCAAAACCGAAGTCTGTGGGCAAATTCCCGCTGACTTCGTGCCAGGAGTCGCCCGCATCGTCGCTACGCATGACGTCCCAGTGCTTCTGCATGAACAAGACGCCAGGGCGTGAAGGATGCATGGCGACGTGGTGAACACAGTGGCCGACTTCGGCGGTCGGATCGGGAATTTGCGCGGATTTCAGCCCCTTGTTGATGGGACGCCACGTTTCGCCGGCGTCGTCGCTGCGGAACGCGCCTGCCGCGGATATGGCGATGAATATGCGACCGCTATCGCTGGGATCCAAAATGACGGTGTGCAGGCACATCCCACCGGCGCCCGGCTGCCAGTGCGGCCCTGAGCCATGCTTACGCAATCCGGAGAGTTCCTGCCACGATTGGCCGCCGTCCGTCGAGCGGAACAGGGCGGCATCCTCAATGCCCGCATACACGGTGTCCGGATCGGTAAGCGAGGGCTCCAGATGCCAGACTCGCTTGAATTCCCAAGGATGGGGCGTGCCGTCGTACCACTGGTGAGTGCCGGGGACGCCGTCGTAGGTAAATTTATTGTTCACCGGCGCCCAGGTCTTGCCGCCATCGTCGGAGCGCTGGATCAATTGCCCGAACCAGCCGGTCGATTGCGATGCATACAGCCGGTTCGGGTCGGCGGGCGATCCTTTGAGGTGGTACATCTCCCAGCCGGCAAAATGGGGGCCGGCGATGTCCCACTTCTCGCGCTTTGCGTCCGATGTTAAGACAAACGCGCCCTTGCGTGTGCCGACCAATACCCGTACACCGGTCTTCTTATCTGCCATAGATTCCCATTTAAAAGTAGCTCATCGGTGCCGACGAAGGTGTGAGCGGTTTTCGGGACGCTTGCCGCCGCCAACAGCGGATGATTCCCCAGAACGGCGCAACTCGCTGATGTCGCATGAACCAGAATGGAGAGTAACTCATGAAGAGCACCTTCTACCCGAAGAAGTTAGTTCTCCTATTGGCGGCGAGCGCCTGTTTTGCCTTCGGGTCGGGCGGCACGCCGGAAGCCGCACGATGGGCGCAAGAGGCGCAGCGCGTGACGATTGTCCGCGACGATTGGGGCATCGCGCATGTATATGGGAAGACGGACGCCGACGCAGTCTTCGGCATGATCTATGCCCAAGCCGAGGATGACTTCAATCGGGTGGAGACAAACTACCTTAACTCGATGGGCTGGCTGGCCGAGGCCGAGGGTGAAGCGAAGATCTATCAAGACTTGCGGATGAAGCTCTTCATCGACCCGGCTGTCTTGAAGACTCAATATGCGGCGAGCCCAGCTTGGTTGAAGACGCTCATGAACGCGTTCGCAGATGGGTTGAACTACTACCTGTCCAAACATCCCGAGGTGAAGTCCAGAGTGATCATGCGATTTGAGCCGTGGATGGCATTGAGCTTCACGGAGGGAAGCATCGGCGGCGATATCGAGCGCATCAACCTCAAGCAACTCGAAGCGTTCTACGGAAAGCAGCCTGTCACGGAGACTGCTTCGGTCGACGAGAGCCAGCCGGAGGAACCTCGGGGATCGAACGGCATCGCCATTGCGCCCTCGAACACGGTGGCTCACCACGCGCTGCTGCTGATCAATCCGCACACTTCGTTCTTCTTCCGGTCGGAGTTGCAGATGGTGAGCCAAGAGGGCCTGAACGCCTATGGCGCCGTGACGTGGGGCCAGTTCTTCGTCTACCAGGGATTCAACGACCGCGTGGGCTGGATGCACACCTCCAGCGGCGTTGATGCGATCGATGAATATCTCGAAACGGTTGAGAAGCGAGGCGGCCGTTTCTACTACAAGTACGGGAGCGAAGAGCGCCCAGTTGTGGCGGCAGAGATGTCTGTGCCGTACAAAACTGAACATGGGATGGCGGAGAAGAAGTTCACCGTTTACCGCACTCATCACGGGCCCGTGATTCGCGAAGAGAACGGCAAGTGGGTGAGCATCCGGTTGATGCAGGAGCCGGTGAAAGCGCTGACGCAATCCTACACGCGAACCAAGGCGAGGAACTACAAGGAATACCGGCAGACGATGGAGCTAAAAGCCAACTCGTCGAACAACACGATTTTCGCCGACGCCGAGGGTGACATCGCGTACTTCCACGGCAACTACATTCCGAGGCGCGATACAAGGTTCGACTGGACCAAGCCGGTGGACGGGAGCACTCCGGCGACAGAGTACAAGGGACTACTCCCGGTTGATGAAACGCCCCACCTGCTGAACCCGAAGAGTGGTTGGCTCTATAACACCAACAACTGGCCCTGGTCCGCGGCGGGGCCGAGCAGCCCGAAGAAGGAAGACTATCCCGTCTATGTGGAGCAGGGCGGCGAATCCGCACGCGGGCTACACGCGATCCGAGTGCTCGAGAACAAGAAGGATTTCACTTTAGACTCGCTCATCGCGGCGGCCTATGACAGCTACCTCCCGTGGTTTGAGAAAACGATTCCCGCGCTGATCAAGGCTTGGGACACGGCACCGGCCGACAATCTGTTGAAAGCGAAACTGGCCGGGCAGATCGAACTGCTGCGAGGGTGGGACGTACGTTGGGGGGTGGGGTCCGTCCCTACTTCGCTTGCGGTCTTCTGGGGTGAGGAGGTTCGGCGGTCTCTAGGCGAGGTCGCGAAAAAGGCGGGCATGTCCGTCGAGGATTACATCGGCAGCAAGGCGCCAGGGGAAATACTGCTGTGGTGGCTCTCGGCAGCTTCGGACAAGCTCGAGACCGGCTTCGGAAGCTGGAAAACTCCGTGGGGTGACATCAACCGCTTTCAACGGCTGACCGGCGATATAGTCCAGCCTTTTAGTGACGCGGGACCGAGTATTCCAGTGGGATTCACTTCCTCGCAATGGGGCTCGCTGGCCTCATTCGGCGCCCGCGCCTACCCGGCGACGAAGAAATGGTACGGCACCAGCGGGAACAGCTTCGTTGCCGTAGTCGAGTTTGGAGACAAGGTGCGGGCCATGGCCGTGACGGCCGGCGGCGAAAGCGGCCATCCCGAGTCACCGCACTTTAACGATCAGGCGAAGCGATACGCCACGGGCGACTTGCGCGAAGTTTATTTCTACCGCTCGCAACTCAAGGGTCACACCGAGCGCGAGTATCACCCGGGTGACTGAACGATCTACTTCGCCCCTTCGGTCGCTTTGATGAACGCCGCCACGTCGGCATGGAACTGTTTCAGAATGTCTTCGTTCACATAGATCATGTGGCCAGCGGGATAGTAGTAATAGCTGATGTTGGATTGCAGCTTCTGTGGTATCGGCAGATGATGCATTTCAAACATTCCCTCAAAGAAGGGCGTGGCGAGGTCGTAGTATCCGCCCGCCAGCATCACTTTCAGCTTGGGATTTGTCTTCATCGTATAAGCCAGATCGGGCATCACATTCGTTCCGCCCTCCTGCATGGCGGCCGGCGGGCCGCCAGGCGCATGGTGCCGAATGTCCCACGAGAAGTTCCCGTCGCTCCAGATCGTTGGCTTATAAGTGTCCTGCTGACCATACTTCAGTTCCTTACGCAAGTACTGATTGATGGCCGTGGTGTACGCGCCGGATATCGCAGCACTCTGCGGATCGTACCCCGCTTCTTCGCTCAGCGGATCGAGGTCCGGTCCGCTATAACGGGTATCGAGGCGGCCGGTGGTCATCTCGGATTCGAGTTGGAGGTTCTTGCTGAACATGCCACCGGTGACACGCAGATTGGCCTTCAACAGATAGGCCGCCGGGAGCCCGGTATAACTGTGGAGTTTCTCTGCGACGGCCTGCTTCCGGGCCTCGGGCAATTCACTGCCCTGCAGCAGCGCGGCTTCGTACTCGCCGATAGCATACTTTTCTACTTCGGCCAGGAATGGCTGAAGCGAGGTCGGTTGAACCGGCAGTTTCTTGTGGAAGAAAGCGCTGGCGGCAAAGGTTGGCAGACCCAGCGCGTAGGCCTGGTCAACACCGGGATTGAAGCGCGGGCCATCGATGCTGTTGTCAAAGCTCAAAATGGCCGACAGAAGAATGATCCCGTTCAAATCCACATTTTTCAAATCCGCCGAAAGCACCGCACTGCGCGGCGTTCCATAGCTTTCACCGAGCAAGTACTTGGGCGAGTTCCAGCGCCCGTACTTCGTCAAGAACCGGCGAATGAACCTCTCAAAGGCGTGGGCATCTGGATCGGTTGCCCAGAAGGCTTTTTCTTTATCTTTGCCGAAGATCCGACTGAAGCCGGTGCCCGGCGCGTCGATGAACACCAGGTCGCTCGCATCGAGCAGACTGTAGTCGTTACTCACCAGCCTGTATGGTGCGGCCGGGTCGTGTTGCGTATCTGTGGTTGCCACTCGCCGGGGCCCGAAGGAGCCCATGTGCAACCACATGGTGGAGCTGCCTGGCCCTCCGTTGTAGAGGAAGGTCACGGGCCGCTGTTCCGCGACGGCATTCTTCTTGAAGTAGGCAACATAGAACATGCGGGCGGTAGCGGGCTGGTCGTCGATCTTCGGCGGCAGATCCACGCCCGCATCGGGCAGGATCTTTCCATCCGGGCCGATCGTGGCATCCTGAGCATCCGTCGAACCGACCGTCAGTGTACCTGCGACCGCCTGGTAGGCGATGGCTTGCCCATCGACGGTCACCGATCCTTCGGTGATCGAATCCGGCTCGGCTGGAGGTAAGGCTGCCGCCGGGGGCTTCTCATCTTTTTTCTGGGCTGGCTGGTCGTCCGCAAGCGCAGAAAACTGCAGTGCCAGGATAGCCGATGCCAGCAAGGTAAATCGCCAACCGCCACAGATCTGTACCATGTGTCTGAAAAACCTCCTGGGAAATACATAGTATTACTCACGCGAGCTTCAGAAAAGCTCGTTTGTCGATCGGCCTTCAGCGACCCGCACGCTCACGATTCAGCGGGCGCATTCGAGGCGGTCACCCTGTCGAGGTACGCCTGGCGGCTGTCCAAGATCTGGCGGCGCGCTTCTTTGGGGCCGCCCCAACCGTCAATCCGGGCTTTGCTGCCTTGTAGCTCTTTATATATGGAGAAGAAGTGCTCGATCTCGCGGCGCACATGAGAGAAGATCTGGTCGACGGTATGGATGGATTCGTAACGCGGGTTGCTGTGCGGAACGGAAATCACCTTTTGATCGTTTTCATTCTTGTCGACCATATAGAGAATGCCGACCGGCCGGACTTCGATGAGGCAGCCCGGGAAGCTGGGCTCCTCGACCAGGGTCAGCACGTCGAGTGGGTCGTTGTCTTCGGCGAGCGTGCCTGGAATGAAGCCATAATCGCCCGGATAGTGCATAGGCGAGTAGAGGGCGCGATCAAGGCGAAAGACGCCGAGCTTTCCATCGTACTCATACTTATTCGACGAATTCTTGGGGATCTCCACAATCATCCGAACGACTTCGGGGGTTTCCGGTCCGGGATCGATATCGTAAAGCTTCATCGAGGTTCAGGGTAACAGAAGCCGGCGATGGTGGCAGCACGAAACATTTCACCCGAAACATTTCAACGGAACAAGGTTCAAAGTAGTTTCTGCTCCTCCTTGACAAACGTCCGCGTCTGGGGCCATACTCCTATCAAGCATCTATGGGAAAGCAGAACAAGGGCGAATTGCTGCAGGGCACCCTCGACATGCTGATTCTCTCGCGACTTGCCCAGGGAGCGATGCATGGTTTTGGCATCGCCGAGCATATACAACAGGTGACGGAAGACACTCTGCGGGTCGAGGAAGGCTCGCTGTATCCGGCGCTCCACCGGCTGGAAGCCGAAGGCATGATCACGTCCGAATGGGGGGCATCGCTCAATAACCGCCGCGCGAAGTTCTATAAGCTGACGCCCCGAGGCAAGAAGCAAATGGGACTTGAAGTGGCCAAATGGCAGCGCCTGGCTGCTGCCATCAATCGGGTCATCCAGCCCGCGTAGCGATATGTCCTGGCTGTGTCAACTGGTTTTGGATACGCGTCAACGCTTCCGCTACTTGTTTCGGCGCGGGCGCCTCCAAGACGAGTTGAATGAGGAACTGGAGTTCCACCTCGAAATGCGCCGTCGTCAGCGAGCGGAGGCGGGCGAGGCGGACACCGACGCGCAGTTTGCGGCCCGCCGTCAATTCGGGAACACATCCGTCATCAGCGCGGTAACTCAGGAAATGTGGCGCTATGGAACACTCGAGTCCCTATGGCAGGACATTCGCTATGCCTGGCGGTATGCTCTTCGCACCCCCGGCATAACGGCGGTGGCGGTTTTGTCGCTGGCGCTTGGGATCGGAGCGAATGCCGGCATATTTGCGCTGGTCGACCGAGTCATCCTCAGCATCCTGCCGGTAAAGGACCCCCAGCAACTGGTGCTGCTGGACGATTCGCTAGCCTATCTACGCTACCAGGAGTTCAGTGATCGCAGCCAGGTCTTCAATGGCGTTGCGGGCACGGCCAGCCTCGCCAACGTGAGGCTCGACGAAAGCGACAACCCGGAAAGTTCCGTCTCCGGGCGATTGGTTTCCGGAAACTACTTCGACGTCCTGGGCGTGCGGCCACTATTGGGGCGCGCGCTGTCTCCATCCGATGACACATCGGCTGGAGCGCATCCGAACGTAGTTATCAGTTACGCGCTTTGGCAAGCGCGTTTTCATGGGGATCCCGAAATCGTGGGCAAAACCATTCGGCTGGGCACGGGGAAGCTCAGCAGCGGGTGGGGTAGTGGCGGCTTTGAAGAGGATCAGCCGGTGACGCCGTCCAACCGGGACTTCGTCATCGTGGGCGTAACGCAGCCCAACTTTTTCGGAGAGACGGTCGGCGAACGGCCGGTTTTCTGGGCGCCGCTCACCATGGAAGAGCACTTCCTGCCGGGCCGTCACTGGCTAACGCGCCGCACCGCCCAGTGGGTCCGCGTCATCGCGCGCCTCCGGCCCGGTGTCACCTTGCAGCAAGCCGAGGCCGCTTCCCGGGTACTCTACAGGCAGCTCGTGTTGAAGGACGAAGGACCGGGCCTCACGGAGGCCCGCCGACGCGACATCGAGCAGCAGAAAATCAGCCTGGTGGAAGGCGGAAAAGGATTCTCCAATCTGCGCGAAGATTTCGCGAAGCCGTTGTGGGTTCTGATGGCCATGGTCGGCGCCGTTCTCCTGATCGCCTGCGCCAACCTCGCAAACCTGCTTCTGGCCAGGGGCGCTGCCCGCCGGCGCGAAATCGGCACTCGCCTGGCACTCGGTGTGGACCGCGTCCGACTGCTGCGCCAACTGATTACCGAGAGTCTGCTGCTTTCGTTCGCGGGCGCGGTATTGAGCGTTCCGATCGGAACGGCGCTCACACACATCCTGTTCAGCGCGGTCTCCTCGGGGAACGCCAACCTGGAAATGGACCTCGCGCCGGACTTCCGAGTCCTTTTATTTACAGGCGTGGTCGCCATCGGAACCACGCTGCTGTTCGGTTTGGTTCCGGCTATTCGCTCCACAAGGCTCGATATCAGCACGGTGCTGAAAGAAACAACGCGCTCGGCCGCCGTGGTCCGTCACGTTTTCGCTGGCGAAAAGGTTGCCGTGGTCCTGCAGGTAGCGCTCTCTGCCACCCTCCTGTTCGGTGCAGGCCTGTTCACCCAAACTCTCTACCATCTCAAGAGCCAAGATTTGGGTTACGTTCCAGACAACTTAATCACTGCGAACATTGATCCGACCGCTGCGGGCTACAAAGGGGATGACCTGGGGAGAATCTCACAGCGGATTCTGGAGGAGATTCGCCGCCTGCCGGGAGTCAGCAAGGCTACTTACTCGGACAACGGCCTGTTTGCCGGCAAGGACTCTGGAACGCAGGTTCGATTCGAAGGCTTTAAACCGGGCTCACGAGAAGATGCCGTGTGCCGTTTCGACCAGGTCGGGCCGGGGTACTTCGCAGCCCTGGGAATTCCCATTCTGCTGGGTCGCGACATCGCGGACAGCGACACGCCTAACGCTCCTCGCGTCGCGGTGATCAACCAAAGCATGGCGAAGTTCTACTTTGGCGACCGTAACCCGGTTGGACAAACACTGTATTACGAAGGTAACCGCGTGCATTTTACGCTGACTATCGTTGGTGTCGTGCGGGACGTTCGAGACCATGGCCTTCGCCGGGACGTGCCGCGGCGCTTTTACGTCGCCTACCAGCAACCGGTCGATGGACAGATGGGCGCTGATCTTGAGGTACGAACTCCCCTTGCGCCGGCCGTCGTCGAGAAAGAGATTCGCCGAACCATCCGCGCCATCTCGCCCCAGATGCCGGTGGACTTTGTTCGACCGCTAAGCAAGGCCATCGATGATTCCATCCTCACGGAGCGGCTCATTGCCGGGCTCTCCGTCTTCTTTGGCGGACTGGCGCTGTTGCTCGGCTGCATTGGGTTGTACGGGATCTTGGCCTACTCGGTGGCCCGCCGCACCCCGGAAATCGGAATCCGCATAGCAATCGGCGCCAGCCCCGCCGATGTTGTTCGCGCTGTCGTCTGGGACGCCTTCGTTCTGGTTGCGATTGGTCTCGCGATCGGCGTTCCCACCGCACTCGCACTGTCTCGCTATCTGCAATCGCTGCTGTTCGGCTTGAAAGCCATGGATGGCTGGTCCCTGTGCCTCGTGGTTTCGGCCATGTTGGTGATGGCTCTGGTTGCCTCGGCCATTCCTGCCGGACGTGCCGCGCGGATCGATCCAGTGCTGGCACTCCGCGCTGAGTGACTCGGTAAGGGTCTACGCACCTCCGACAAGGACACCGACTCGGCCCCCAGGCGACCAGCATTTAGAGAGCCGCCGCGCGTCAGAGTCTTCGTGAGAGGCTAAGCACGGAACCGCGCGCGGGAGCAAGCGGACTCTTTCGGATCCATTCCCCGCTCAGGTATCCTGTCGAAATGGAGCTAATCTTCGAAGTTCGCGACGCAGAGGAAGGTGGCTATTACGCGCGCGCTGCGGCCGCATCCGCACCTTTTTGCGTGGGATTCGCCACCGGAATACGCCGGCCGGCAGTGGTCCCTGGGCCACGCCATATTCACCGAAGCGGGGACGTGGGAAGAACTTCGGAGAAATGTTCTCGAGGCAACAACGCTTCACTTTGAAGATAGTGCTGTACAGCCACGCATGGTTCAACTGCTCAGGTTATGACTTACGCCGCTACTGTTCCCCGGGGCCGTGACCCGCGGAATCCGTAATACATGATGTACACGTAGCAAAGCACCGGCAGAATGAAAGCGTGGTGGATGCCGATGTTATCGGCTAACGCTCCCTGAACCACCGGGATGATGGCGCCACCCACGATGCCGGCGATCAACAGACCAGAGCCCTCGCCGGTAAGATGACCCAGACCGGCGATGCCCAGCGTGAAGATGCTCGGGAACATGATGGAGTTGAACAATCCGACCGCGATGATGGTCCACATCGCGATGGAGCCAAAGTTCAGCATGGAAGCTGTAACCAGTAGAGCCGCAATGATAGCCGCGGTACCCAGCACGGGGCCGGTGCGCAGCTTGGTTAGCAAGGCGGAACCGATAAACCGGCCAACCATCGCAGCGCCCCAGTAGAAAGAGACGTACACGGCAGCAGCCTTTTCCGAGAGGCCGCCGATATTTGGCTGGCTGAAGTAGTTTACGAGGAAGCTGCCGATGGATACTTCCGCGCCGACGTAAACGAAAATGGCGACCACGCCGAGGATCAGATGCCGCTGCTCCCAGAGCTTCATCTTCGAACCATCGGCTTCGTGTCCGCCCTCGATGGCGGCGATCTTCGGCAATTTGAAGAGTCCGATGGCAACCGCGAGCGCCAGCAGCGTACAAGCGATAACGATGTACGGCAGTTTCACGGTGGCCGCTTCATGCAGGCGGTAAACCTGGCGGGCGTCGGGTGCGAGCTGCTTGATCTCCGCGATGGACTTGGGCGTGGTGCTGAGAATCAGAAACGCCCCAAAGTACGGTGCGACAAATGTGCCGAACGAATTCAACGCCTGGGTGAGGTTCAAGCGAGACGAAGCCGTTTCGGGCTTGCCGAGTACCGAGACGTAAGGGTTGGCTGAAACCTGAAGAGCGGTCATGCCGGCAGCCACGATCATCAGCGCCCCGAGGAAGAACACGTAAGCGGGCACGCTGGCCGCCGGGATAAAGAGAATAGCGCCCAGAGCCATGGTGCAGAGGCCGAGCACCATGGTGCGCTGGTAGCCAATTTTCTCGACCAACTTGCCGGCCGGCAGAGCAAAAATAAAGTACCCGGTGAAAAAAGCGAACTGCACGAGCATGACCTGGAAGTAACTCAGGTCGAAGATGGCCTTCAGGTGGGGAATCAGAATGTCATTGAGGCAAGTGACGAACCCCCACATGAAGAAAAGCGTGGCGACCATGCACATGGCCGCAGTGTTGTTACCGGCAGGTTCGTTCGACGCCGCAACCGGGGCGGACTTGCTGACAGGGGTAATTGCCATCTGACGTTGATGTTCCGTTTCTTAACTTCGAGCCGCTTACGTGGTGCATCGCGGGAAAAAAGACCGCACCGCCCAGAATTGTATCTAATTGGATGAGCTTAACGCTCGAAAATCCACTCGCCTACCGGATTTTACGGGCTTGATATCTTCGCCCGGCGCAGCGGACAGCGAGAAGATAGAGAAGAGGAGATGGCGCATATGGACAATAAACAAAAACTCGGAATCGCGGGCGCAGGAATGCTGACGATGGGTGTAGGTTTGACGATCGCAGGACTCGTATGCGTGACGCCCTTTGTGGTTTCGTTAGCGGTGCGGGCCGTTCAAAAAGGCACAGAACAGGCCATTCAAGGCCTCGGGCAGGCATCGAAGACAGCAGGAACCATGGCCGGCAAATTGGAGATGGCCGTCCGTCGCGCAGCGGGCGCCGTTAAGTCAGCCTGATCGTCACCAGACCCGGCAGGCGGGTGCATTCACCATGGGCTGCCCGGCTTTGCAGCTGAACGCCTGTTGAAACTCAGGCAGGTTTGAAACGACTCCGTTGATGCGGTAATCGAGCGGCGAGTGCGGGTCGGTAATTGCTCGCATACGCTCGGTTTCAGGCCGCGTATAGCCGCACGCCCACTGGGCCATGCCGACGAAGAATCGCTGATCGGGCGTGAGCCCGTCGATGGGTTTAAGGTCCTTGCCTGCAGTTGCATGCTTCCATGCCATGTAGGCCAGCATGGTGCCGCCCAAGTCGGCTGCATCCTCACCGAGCGTTAACTTGCCGTTGATCTTAATGTCGTCGATGATCACGTGCCGCGAAGCCTGGTCTGAGACACATGTGGCACGCTTCTCGAATTCCTTGGCGTCCTGTTCGGTCCACCAATCGCTCAGGTTGCCCTTGGCGTCAAATTGGCGGCCTTCATCGTCGAAGCCGTGCGTGAGTTCATGGCCGATCGTGGCGCCGGTGTTTCCATAGTTTGGCGCGTCGTCCAGTTTGGGATCGAAAAGCGGCGGTTGCAGGACGCCGGCCGGAAAGTTGATGTCGTTCATTTGTGGGTTGTAGTAGGCGTTGATGGTGGGCGGTGTCATGCCCCACTCACCACGGTCGACCGGTTTGCCGATCTTGTTCAACTGGCGGCGGGTTTCGAACGTCAAGGCGCTATCCACATCGCCGAAGAAGTTGGACCGAGTGATCGTCACGGAGCTGTAGTCGCGCCACTTCTCCGGGTAGCCGATCTTATCCACCATTCCATGCAGCTTTTCGAGGGCGCGCTGCTTTGTGGCCGGTCCCATCCAGGTCAACTGCTGAATGTCCTGTTCCATGGCCCACTGGATTTCGTGGGTCATATCCACGGCGCGCTGTTTGGTTTCCGGGCCAAACGTCTTGGCAACGAACACCTGCCCGAGCGCTTCGCCGAGATAGCCGTCC
>JBAUOG010000757.1:0-5711 GCA_049579625.1 Bryobacteraceae bacterium | reverse complement strand
GCATAACATCGTTCGGGAAGACCGCCCATGGATCGATGCCCTACCTGGGGGTCAACGCCATTGAGAACATGGCGATGCTGTTGGAGGAGATCCGAAGCACGGTCGGCCCGGAGATCGCGTCGCGGATGACAGCGATGCCGGTGGTGCCGGAGGGCTCCCGCTTCGGAACCCTGAACGTTAACTCCATCCGTGGTGGCCAAGCCGAACACGTACTGCAATCGCCCTGCGTGCCGGACCGGTGCGAGGCGGTGTGCGAGCGCCGCTGGCTTGCCGAAGACGGCGCAGGCGCCGAAGGGGTGCGCAAGATCAAGGCCCAGCTCACCGGCGCCATGGAGCGGGTGATGCTCGCGAAACCCGGCAGCCGCTTCGAGCTGGAGGACTACGGAAATACGGTCTTCCCGACCGAGACTTCGCCGGACGCGGAGGTTGTCAGAGCGCTGGGCAACAGCGTGCGCAGCGTGCTGGGACGTCAGCCCGAGCTGGTGGCCAGTCCGGGCACGTATGATCACAAGCATTTCACGCATATCGGCAACATCCAGCAGTGCGTGGCGTACGGGCCGGGCGAACTGGAACAGGCGCACCAGCCCGATGAGTGGTGCGGCGTCGAAGACATCATCCAATCCGCGAAGGTGATGGCGCTAACGGCGGTGGCGCTGGTTAGCTGATCCGGGACGGGCCACTGTGTCCCAAGGCGATCACGAAATCCACTTTTGTCGGCCTTCCGCTTCGCCGCGTGGACACAGCTGGCCTGTCCCACGCTGGAGGAAAATTGCCGACAGTCCCAACGTCCGCAAAGCCTACCGAGCCGCGACGGTTAGGGAGCGGTTGCCCGGAATCCCAGAGGCCGCTTGTTTCTGCTTGTCACGGTGCGCTCTTCCCGGCACCCGCCGTTTTCGCCGCGGCCGCCTGGTCTGTGATCCACTGGCTCACCACCGTGTCCAGTACATCCAGCGGCAGCGGCCCGCTGCCAAGCACCGCATCATGGAAGGTTCGTATATCGAACTTGGCTCCCAGTTCCTGGCGGGCGCGTTCCCGCAAGCGCAGGATGGTCATCTCGCCCAGCTTGTAGCCAAGTGCCTGCCCAGGCCACGCGATGTAGCGATCCACCTCCGTCACGATGTTCTGATCGTCCATGGCCGAATGCTGGTGGAAGAAGTCGATCATCTGCTGTCGTGACCAGTGCTGCGAGTGAACGCCGGTGTCGACCACCAGGCGGATCGAGCGCCACATCAAGTTCTGAAGCCGGCCGTACTCGCTGTATGGATCCTGGTAAAAGCCCATCTCGTGGGCCAGGGTTTCCGTGTAGAGCGCCCAGCCCTCGGAGTAAGCGTTGTACTCCGCGAACTTCCGGAACGCCGGGATGCCGGTGAGCTCCTGGGCGATGGAGAACTGCAAGTGATGCCCGGGGATGCCTTCGTGATAGGCGATCGCCTCGACGTTCAGCAGCAGCCGCTTGGTTGGTTCGTATTCATTTACGTTGATGCGCCCCGGGCGTGAACCGTCACCGGCGCCAATCGAGTAATCGGCCGGCACGCCGGTAGGCGCCCGGTAGGCCTCCATGGGCACCACCACCAGCTTGTTCTTCGGTAAGTGGCCGAAGTATTGGGGCAGCTTCGAATACATCTGATCGGTGTAGCGCGCATACAGTGACAGAACCTGTTCGCCCGAGGTTCCGTACAGCTTCCGGTCCTTAAAGATATGGGCGTTGAATGACTGAAGATCCGAATACCCCAACTTGGTCGCGATCTCCATCATCTGCTTCTCGATCTGGGTCACTTGCTTCAGGCCGAGATCGTGCAGCGTCGCGGGGTCCATATCGGTGGTGGTCATCCTACGAATGGCCTGCCTGTATCGCGCTTCGCCATCGGGAAGGGACCAGGCGCCGTATTCAACCCGGCCATGCGGCGCATAATCAGTCTTGACGAACTCGCCAAAAGCGGCATACGCCGGCAGGACTTGCTTGCTCACCACCTGGTTGATGTCGGCCGTAAGCCGGTTACGGTCCTTTCCCGGGAAGTCGTCCGGGAATCTCCGCAGAGGCGAAGTGAACAGGCTCTTATCGAGTGGCGTCTTGGCGATATCCTGGGCCTCCACCGCTACGATTTCCAGCAGATAGCGCGGCTGCATCAGGTTGTCGTGCAAACCCAATCGCATATCGTCGGTGACTTCCGATATCACGCGCGGCAGCTGCTTCAACCGGCTCAGGTAATTCTCGTAATCGTGGACCGTCTTCAGCGGCACTTCTTTCGCTAGCCCTGCATATTCAAGTGGTGGGCCGCCCATCTGATTCACCGGCATTTCCCAATTCTTCAGGCGGCCATCGTCCACCCTGGTTTGGAGCGTGCGAATCATCAGCATGCGGTTGAGCTGGTCTTCTTTGCTCAAGCCGTTGGCATCGAGTGCTTGAAACTCCACCAGAGACTTGCTGCGGTGTTCCAGTTCCCGGGCGAACGCGGCGGGGGAGTGGTCGCGCAGCCGGTCGTTAAAGCGGTTGTCGCCGATCTCGGTGGCCCGCTCCGGATGCGTGCTGAGTTCGTATTCCCACTCCTGGGCAATCAGTGCGTTCAGCCGGGCATGCGAGTCGTTCGAAGCGGCGGCCGCGCTCACGACGAGCGACCCTGCCACGACGATTACCGAAAACCAAGTTCTCATAGAATCTCTCCCTAATACGACATAACCGAAACCAAGCAGTCTCCGGGATGACTCAGGACTGGGTTGCTGACAGCCCCAACGTTCGCAAGGGCTACCGAGCCGCGACGGTCACGGAGCGGTTGCCCGGAACCCGTAAACATTGAATCAAGAAACGACGCCATTCAACCCACCGGGGCTTTGCCGGCTGACAGCGATTCAGCCTTGGCGAACCTGGCCCAGTTGAACCCGTAAAAGGCGACGAACGCAAAGCAGAGGGTGGGCACGATGAACCCGCGGGACATGTCGTATTGATCCGCCACATATCCCATGAGCTTGGGCAGTATGGCGCCGCCCATGATGGCCATGACAATAAAGGCGGAGGCCTTCTTTGACCGGGCACCGAGGCCGAAGATCCCCAGCGCAAAGATGGTTGGAAACGTGATTGACATGAAGAAGTAGATGAGAAAGACACACGCTGCGGAGAGCCATCCAAACTTGGCAAAGACCACCAGGGTCAGGACAACATTCGTCAGGCTATATATTCCGAGGATCTTGTGGGCCGAGTATTTTCTGAGCAACCCAGCGCCGGTGAATCGGCCGGTCAGAAAGAGCAGCAGGCCCAACGACTGCAGGTTGGAGGCGCCCTTGTTGCTCACCGCCAAAACACCCGACTTGTTGGTCTCGAACCAGCCCGTGAGCCAGTCATGCAGAAAGCCGGCATGGGCGGCGAGGTTCGTCATGGACGCATCCCAGGAGGCGGGAATGGGCGGCAGCTCGGCGGTCATGTAATTGATGAAGAAGCTGAACACGCCGGCCTGCGCCGCTATGTTGAAGAACTGCGCCGCTACCGCCATCACGAAGTGGGGGTGCGTCCAGATGGAGTGCGAAGCGCTCGGCGTGTCGTCGTCCAGGTGATAGTCGTCTTCGGTCTTAATATCGGGAACCCTGGCGAAGGAAAAGATGACAGCCAGCGCGACCACCACGAAGGCGACTCCCACGTAAGGAATGTAGAGCGTCTGGCTTCCGGTGTTGTGCCCTTGCGCATCCTTCGCATAGAAATAGACGCTGCCGACGATGGGGCCCAGGATCCAGCCCACGCCGTTGCAGGATTGCGCCAGGTTGATACGGGTCGCCGCGTAGCGTTGATCTCCAAGCACGGTGGTGTAGGGATTGGCGATCGTTTCCAAAAACGTGAGGCCAGTCGCAATGACGCAAACGCCCGCCAGGAACGCCACAAAGGCGGTCGTCGACGAGACACGCCCTGCATGGACAAGGTCATTGATATGGGTAGCTGCGATAAACCAGAAACCGCCCAACGCGACAATCAAGAGACCGGAAACAATTCCGATCTTGTAGCCGAGCCTGCTCGCCAACCACCCGGCGGGCAGCGACATCAGAAAGTAGCCGAGGTAATGCGCAAACTGCACCCAGGCGGATTGCGACTTCGACAGGCTCAGTTCCTCCTGGAAGTGCTTGTCCATGACGTCAATCATCCCGTTGCAGAATCCCCAAAGCAGGAACAGGGAACACACCAGAACAAACGTAAACGCCAGGTTGGTTCCATCGGCCAACTTGAAGATGCTCTTGCTGCTGGTACTCGTCGCCATATGGTCTACTGATTCGCGCTGCACGGGATCATGTTACATGACACGCGAAGACAGAGCACGACTCGCTGTTCAGGGAGTTCCCTCCGCCCACCAGTTTCCGATCCACAGGCTGAGAATGCGGCGAGCCGAAGCGAGACCCAGCTAACGGATTACCAAACGAACTCGGCGATGAACGGATCGATCCCGCTCATCCCGGCTTCGTTTCGTAATCTGCTCGCCTACCGTCGGGTCGTCCTGCCGACATTCTGGGCGTCGTCGATCGAAAGTTGCCTTAAGTATTGCAGGCTCAACGAGATGAGTTCGAACACAATGCCATTGCCCTGGGGTGCCGGGTTCGTTTCGGAGTTCTTCGACGGCACGGCCGCTGGCACAAGGTCCAGTAGTTTTCCGAGCCCGGTTGCCGCATAGTCCTCTATAAGGAATCGGGGCTTGAGAACTGCCTGGGAGGAGCCCTAAGGCCTTGCGTGAGTTCGTTTTTGAACTCTTGGTCCAAACGAAATGATGAAGGTAAACCCAAGCAAACTAGCGTCTCGGCTTCTTGCCACGCTGGCGTGTCTGCTCACGATAACGCCCGCCTTCGCGGAAGAAGGCGGCGGCAGTCACTACCTACCGGGCTCACTTGGCGACTTCGCCATGGCCCTCATCGGCCCTCCCGGCTTCTACGTCCGCAACGATACCTACTACGTCGAGGGCAGCATCAATGGCGTCACCTTGGGAAATCGCATCTACACCTCTGCAAAACAGCAGGTCTGGATCGACACGATCAAGGGGATCTATATGACCAAGGCCCACGTTTTCAAAGGCCGCCTCGTCACCGCAATATCGCTCCCCATCGTATTGAACGCGCATGTCAGCGGCGACGTCGCTCATCCCATCGCCGGATCGGTCGACGCGAACCGCACCGGACTTGCCGACATCACCATGACGGGATTCCTCAATTGGACCGACGGCAATTCGCACTACAGCACTGGCGTGAACGTCTACGCGCCGGCAGGTTTCTACAGTGCCAGCCAGGTGGTTAACACCGGGCGCAATTACTGGTCCACGGTTCCCACCTTCTCGTACACCTACCTGAACCCCAAGAAAGGGCACGAGATCTCATTCACGTCCGGTGTCTTGTTCAATTCCACCAACGGCGCAACCGACTACCACACCGGGACCGAGTTCTACACCGACTTCATGCTCTCGCAGCACTTCTCATCCCAGTTCGCAGTCGGATTGGAAGGCTATACTTTGCGGCAATTGACACCCGACTCGGGGCCGCTTCTAAATCAGGCGAATTTTGTTTTAGCGCACCTCGGCCTCAACACTCTGGGCGGATTTGAAGCATACGGTTTCGGCCTTGGTCCAGCGGTCTTATGGGCGCCCAAGGTTCACGGCATGCCCATCAACTTCATCTTCAAGTGCTTGCCGGACATCGTGCACAACAACCGCTTCAACAGCGTTACTAGCTCGGTGTCGGTGGCCTTCAAG
>JBAUOG010000756.1:0-18443 GCA_049579625.1 Bryobacteraceae bacterium | reverse complement strand
CCGTCGAGCAGGGTGCCCAGGTCGAGATTGTGGAGTTTGTCGGCGGCGGATAAACTATTGACACGGTTTGTAGCTCCGGTACAATCAGTGTGGCTGTCCTACGTCAAAAACGGAACCCGGGCGATATGTTCAAAACACGCAAGTCGCGTCCTGATTTACCTCAGGCGAGCCGTACCTACACGAGTACAGATGTAGCCAGAATCGCCGCGGTAAGCCTGCGGCAGTTGCAGTGGTGGGACGAACGCAAGGTCGTATCGCCGCGCCACGAAGGGCATAAGCGGATCTATTTACCCGAAGAGGTAGTGGAGATCACAGTCATTGCGGAGTTGCGCCGGAAGGGCTTCTCTTTGCAAAAAATTCGCCGTGTGCTTCGTTTTCTGCAGCGTGAAATGGGCAAGCGACTGGCCGACGTCCTCACGAATGCGTCGAACCTGCATTTGCTTACCGACGGCAAATCGATTTTCCTGGAAGACCAGCAGGATCGTATCATCGATTTGCTGAAGAATGCCCGGCAACCGATGTTCCTGGTCTGCGTGAGCGATCAGGTGCGCCGGCTGGATATGACGCCACGTAAGGCGGTGCGGAGTGAAACAATCAACGGACGCCGCGCTCGTCTAGCTATCTAGAGCGCCGAAGCCGGCATTGACAGCAGCGAAAGCTGCTGGCCCCGCGACCCTCCAGAGCGTCGAACTGGGGAGATTTCGGCGTTTTCCTCACAACCCACACTCGCGCAACTGCGTCTATAATAAAGATTCGGTCTGGAGGTATCTTTGTCGTCCAAACGGCGTTATTTGCTTTTTGTTCCCCTTTTCCTGGTCCTGTGCGCCGTCATTGGTGGCCTCTTCGGACCCGGTTCGCCGACAGTCTCGGCGGCTTCAACCAAGGTCAGCGACGAGGCCGTCAACAACAGCCTCAATTCCTTCACCAAAGTCTACGACCTGGTTGAGCAGAATTTCGCCGACAAGGTAACGCCTGACAAGGGTATCTACCGGGGCGCGATCCCCGGGATGCTGCGTACCCTCGATCCCCACTCCAATTTCTTCGATCCCAAAGATTTCGCCGGACTCCGTGAAGAACAACACGGCAAATATTATGGCGTCGGCATGCAGATCGGTCCCCAGCAGCGCACCGGTAAGACGATCGTGATCGCCCCCTTCGGCGGGTCGCCTGCCTATAAGGCCGGTATCCGGCCCGGCGATATGCTGCTGGAAGTCAACGACAAGCGTGTCGACACACTGAACACCACCGAAGTAGCCGACCTGCTCCGCGGCCCCAAGGGAACCAAGGTGCAGATTGTCGTCAGCCGCGAGGGCAGTTCCAAGCCGCTTACGTTCAACATTATTCGCGATGAGATTCCCCGCAATAGCGTCGACGAGGCGTTTTTCGTCAAGCCGGGCATCGCTTACCTGCGCGTACTTCAATTCACCGAGACCACAGGAGATGAAGTCGAGAAACAGCTGAAGAAGCTGGGCGAAGCCAACATTAAGGGCTTGGTGCTCGATCTTCGGGAGAATCCGGGTGGCTTGCTGCAGGAAGGCGTAGCCGTTGCCGGTCACTGGCTCGACAAGGGCCAAACTGTGGTTTCTCATAAGGGCCGCGCATATAACGAAAAGCCCTACACGGCGCATGGCAGCCAATACGGCCTGAACTATCCAGTTGTGGTGATCGTAAACCGCTACTCAGCGTCCGCCGCGGAAATCGTGGCCGGAGCGCTGCAGGATCACGATCGCGCCTGGATCCTGGGCGACACCACCTTCGGGAAGGGCTTGGTCCAGACGGTGTTCCCTCTGAGCGACAACACTGGCTTGGCGCTGACCACCCAGCACTACTACACACCGTCGGGCCGACTCATTCAGCGCGACTATTCCAGCATCTCGTTCCTCGATTACTACTACGGCAAGCATGGCGAGACCAAAGATCCCATGGACGTGAAGCAAACCGATCTCGGCCGCGTCGTTTATGGCGGTGGCGGCATTACGCCCGACCAGAAATTCGATTCGCCTAAGCTCAACAAGTTCCAGCTGGATGTGTTACGCAAGAACGCCTTCTTTACCTTTACCGCCCACTACTTTGGTGACAAGGAAGCCAAGCTGCCCCAAGGCTTTACGCCAAGCGAAGAGATCTTGAACCAGTTTCACGATTTCCTGACGAGCCAGGGCGTGACTTTCACGGAAGCGGATTGGACAGCAAACCACGAATGGCTTCGCAAACAGTTGAAGACGGAGATGTACATCACAGCCTTCAGCCTGGAGGACTCCAAACGCGTCGCCGTTGAGGAGGATCCCGAAGTGGCGAGTGCCATCGAAGCGATGCCAAAGGCTCAGGAACTGCTCAACAAATTGAAGAGCAAGGGCGAGCAGCAGCGCGCTCACCTCTAGGTTCCTACTTCAGCTTTTTCAAAGGCGCCCCGCCGAAAGACGGGGCGCCTTTCGTTTTTTGGCCGCGCGCCGCTGGAGCCCACCCACTTGGATAGAATTCGATATGGGCACTCTCACAGCAACTTCACCGAACCGAATGGCCCCTTCCCCGACCCCGGATCCGCAAATCACGGTTCTCGACACAGGTGGCCAGTACACCCACCTCATCGCTCGCAAGGTCCGCGAGTTGGGCGTGTTCGCCGATGTCCAGCCCAGTGAAACACCCGCCGAGATACTACGCTCGCGCAAGGGAATCATCATATCCGGCGGCCCTGCCAGTGTCTACGAAGAAGGCAGTCCCAACATCGATCCCGCCGTGCTGCGCAGTGGCGTTCCCGTCCTCGGTATTTGCTATGGACATCAGTTGATTGCTCACCACCTGGGCGGCAAAGTTCAAAAGGGAGAGCGCGGCGAATATGGTGTGGCGCAGCTTGACGTCACCCGCCAGGACGCAATCCTGGGCGGCGTTGAGCATTCCCAGATCTGGATGAGCCACCGCGACAGCGTGGCAGCCGCGCCGCCTGGATTTGAGGTGATCGGTTCCACTGAGACCTCAGGCATCGCTGCCATGTCGGACGCCACAAGGAAGCTCTACGGCCTCCAGTTTCATCCCGAGGTGGTCCATACTCACGCCGGCACCGCCATCCTGAAGAACTTCGTCTTCGGCATCTGTGATGCGAAGCCCGATTGGAATGTCTCTCAGCGCGTCCCTCTCATCGAAGAACAGATCCGCCAGATTGCCGCCGACCGCAGTATTTTCTTCTTCGTCAGCGGAGGCGTAGATTCCACCGTCGCTTATACGCTTTGCCTCCGCGCGTTGGGTCCCGAACGCGTGTACGGCCTGTACGTCGACACCGGACTCATGCGCAAAGGTGAGACCGAGCTTGTCCGTGGAATATTCGCCTCTCTGGGCGCCACCCATTTCGAGGTTGAGCATGCCGAGCCTGAGTTCATGGCGGCCCTCGCCGGCGTGCATGAGCCGGAGGCCAAGCGCCTCGCCATCGGCGAACAATTCGTCAAGGTGCAAGAGCGCCTGCTGCAATCGCGCCACTTCCTCGATGCACAGTGGATTCTCGGCCAGGGCACAATCTATCCGGATACCATCGAATCGGGTGGCACTGCCAAGGCCGACCTGATCAAAACTCATCACAATCGCGTTGCCGGGATTCAAGCGCTCATCGATTCCAATCGCATTCTTGAGCCGCTGACATCGTTCTATAAAGATGAGGTGCGTGAGATCGGTACGGAGTTGGGCGTGCCGGCTGAGTTCCTGGCACGACATCCTTTCCCCGGACCCGGTCTGGCCATCCGTTGTTTATGTTCGGCTGAAGATGCCGCGCCGCACTTGTCGCCCGACGGCTACTTGCTGCCCATTCGCTCGGTCGGCGTGCAGGGCGATTCGCGCAGCTACCGCCAGGTGCTGGCCATCGATGAGCCGGTGGACGAATCGATTATCCGCAAGCTCGCTCCGTCGCTGACGAACCGGCGCAGCGATATCAATCGGGTCGTCAGCATCTGCGGCAGCAACGCCGAACCGCTGTACTGGCGCGTCCACCGTGCCGCGCTTACCAAAGAGCGTCTGGATTTGCTGCGTGATGCCGACGCGATCGTCCGCCAGTTCTGCACCGACAGCGGCTTTGAGCAGCGGGTGTGGCAATTCCCGGTCGTCCTGGTACCCGTTGGTACAAAGGATCGTCCCGAGTCCATTGTGCTCCGGCCCATTCACTCGGTGGACGGCATGACGGCCGAGGTAGTGGCGATGCATCCGGCCGATTTGCGGTATCTCACTCAGCACTTATTGGAACTGCCCGGTATCACGGCCGTCTTTTACGACGTGACCAACAAGCCACCCGGAACCATTGAATGGGAGTGAGCTTTTAGAGTGTTGCGTAAACTTCAGCACTGAACCGCGCGCGTCAGCGAGCGGATTCGGAGACCGCGGATTGACTCCGCCCTATTTCTTTTCATCTCCAAACTTCACGGTCGATTCCGCGCCGAACCGCTTGTAGTTTGAATACTTGATTCGTATCCGAATCCTCTGTGGGCCTTGCCGATAATAGAGCGTGTCGTCGGCGTACGTATCCATCGGGAAGAACCATTGGCCGTCCACGGCTTTCCGCAGCGTCGTGAAATGCGGAAACAGGTTCTCCTTGCTGAGCGTTTGAATCTGCGGCACCGCGACCCCCTCGCTCCGTATCACCGCCAGGTCACTCTGGCGCACCCACAACGTGCCTTCGAAGAAGCGCTGGCCCGCAAGAATCTGCCTGGGCCGGATGAACACGACAAAGCAGTCCTCTCCATCCTTCGTTTCTTCGCCCTGAAACTTGTGCTCGTAGGAGAATAACTGGTCGGGCGTCAGCAGGAACGGCTGCACGTTTCGAATATCCGCAAAGTCTTCTTCCGTCAGAATCAGCCGCTTCAACGTACTGCGCGGTTTCTCCACCAGCACTTCATCGCGCTCGTGTTTGGGGGAAAAGATGATGTCGCGCACCTCGCGATACTCGCCTGTCAGCGCACTATGGTCGTCAAGCTCCTGAATGGTGACCGTCTGGCGGTAGGTGTAATTGTTGCGCTCCTCGGCGTTCTGGGCCTCCCGTTGCGCAATCTTCTTCAGCAATCCGGGAGGCGGGTCCACGGCTCGCATCGCCAAGGGAGCCACCACCAGACCCGATGCTACGATGAGGGCAATGTTACGGACGCTGCGCCCGTTTTGGGTTGCGCTAGTCTTCATTTGGTTGGCGCTGGGCGTGGCTTCCATCGTCTTTACCCATCGCCTCGAAAACTCTTATTGGATCACGGCTTCGTTACTGCCGGCATTCCTGGTTGAGTCTTTCTTCTATCTCGCTGTCGGATTCGAGTCCACCCGCGCCGTTTTTGCACACATCGGATCGCCGCCACGGCAGGCGCTGCTGCTACTTGTCAGTGGCCTGCTCCCCTATGTCATCCTCAGCACACCGACCGGCCTTTTCCGTCTCAACACGTTTCTGCTGCTGAGCGGCCTCATTGCGGTCTGTTCTTTCTGGCACGTCGTCCTACCGCGCCGGCCCGCCTTCGACATCGGCTTCTTAGTTCTGGTCGCCGCGCCCTTGGTCGCTCGCGCCTTCCCGCGCATCTACCTCACGCCCGACCCGAGCCTGACCACCAACATCCTCGGCCACTTGATGTGGATCCGGGTCACCGTTCTCTCCTTTCTCGTTATTCGCGGTTGGGACGCGGGTCCGGTCGGTTTCTGGCCGACGTGGCGCGAGTGGCGCTGGGGCGCCCTCACCTTCGTCTTCGCAGCTATAGCTCTCGGAATCGCTGCGCAGTTCATCCACTTCGCTTCTTTCGCACCGGCGCACGGCGACTGGTGGTGGATCGCCGCGAAAGCCGTTGGCTACTTCTTCGGCACCTTCTGGGTTGTGGCTTTCTTTGAAGAGTTGTTTTGTCGTGGGGTGGTCCTGCGCGGCCTCCAGAAGCTGGCGATCCCGACCTGGGTCGCCATTCTAGTTTCTTCGCTAGCCTTCGGCTCCGTCCATCTCTGGTATCACGAGTTCCCCAACTGGCGCTTCATCATCATGGCCAGCATTGCCGGCGTATTCTACGCCATCGCGTACTTGCGAGGCGGCAGCATCCGCGCCTCGATGGTCACGCATGCGCTCACGGTGACGGCTTGGAGAATGCTGTTCAAGTAAATGAGAGGCTCCCCTCCCCTGTAAGATGAAATGAAGCTCGCCTGTGCCCCTTTACCGGCTTGCCTCCCCCGTCTTTACCCATGAAAATCTGTTACTTCGACGCGTTCTCGGGCATCAGCGGCGACATGACCGTCGGTGCGCTGCTTGATGCCGGCGCCGATTGGGCGTTGGTTGAGTCCTCACTCCATAGCCTCAACCTAGGTGCCACCTTCCAGATCGAAAAGACGAAACGCAAGGGGATCGCTGCCTCCAAGTTTCACGTCCATGGCGGCGAGCAGAAGGCCCACCGCCATTTGCCTCACATCGAAAAGATCATCCAGGCAGCCGACTTGCCGACACAGGCGCGCGACAACGCCATCGCAGTGTTCCGCCGCCTCGGCGAGGCCGAAGCGCTGTCGCATAACGTTCCCATGGAGAAGGTTCACTTCCATGAGGTCGGCGCAGTCGATTCCATCAGCGATATTGTCGGTGCTTGCGTCGCCCTGGCCTCGCTCTCGATCGAAGAAGTGTTCGCCTCCAAGATCAACGTTGGCAGCGGCACCGTCTCAACCGAACACGGAATACTCCCGGTACCCACTCCCGCGACCACCGAACTCCTGAAACAGGCTCCCGTCTATTCCGCCGGCCCGGAAACAGAACTCACCACGCCCACCGGCGCGGCGCTTCTGGCGACGCTCGTAAAGGGATATGGCGGCCTGCCGCCCGTCCGCGTACTCGCTCAGGGCTTTGGCGCGGGCGATAAGGACTTTCCATCGCAAGCGAATGTTCTTCGCGTCGTGATTGGCGAACGAACCGGCGCCACCGAGGCCACTACGGTCAATGTCATCGAAGCGAACATTGATGATTCGAGCCCGCAAATCCTCGGCTATGCCATGGATCGATTGCTCGAAGCAGGCGCCCTCGACGTAACGCTCGCGCCCATTTTCATGAAGAAGAACCGGCCAGCCACGCTGCTGTCGGTCATCGCCACGCCGGCGGACACCGAGCGACTCGTACAAATCATTTTCGCCGAAACCAGTACGCTGGGCCTGCGCATCTTCGAGGCCGCTCGCAGGGTCGCGGCACGTCAATTCGTGGAAGTCGACACCTCCTACGGCCGGGTCCGTATCAAGCTGTCGGACAATGGAAGTTTCGCTCCTGAGTACGACGATTGCCGGAACATCGCCCTAAGCAAGGGCGTGCCCATCCGTGCCGTCCTGGCCGAGGCGAGCCACGTTTATTGGAACTCGATGCAGATTAAAGAGAAACCTTAGAAGGGCGCCGTAGCGCTTCTGAGCCGCGACCGTTAGGGAGCGGTTTTTTCCCCTATCCGTTCTCTTGATCAACTAATGGATCCTTTGATGACAATTGGCAAATACTATCTCACGACCCCTATCTACTACGTCAACGCGGCGCCCCATATCGGCCACGCCTACACCACTATCGCCGCGGAAACCATTGCCCGGCTGAAGCGGATGCAGGGCTACGAAGTCGTGCTCACCACCGGCACCGACGAGCACGGAACCAAGGTCGAGCGGGCCGCGCGCGCCCAAGGCAAAACGCCCCAGGAATACGCCGATATCATCTCGGCCGACTTCAAGAGCACCTGGCAGAAGCTTGATATTCAAATCGATCGCTTCCAGCGCACAACGGCCGAGAATCACGCCAAGCTAGTGAATCGACTCTTCGAGTCTTTACTGGCTAACGGCTATATCTATAAAGGAACGTACACGGGGATGTACGCAGTGGTCAGCGAGGCCTTTGTCAACGACGCCAAGCCAGGCGACATCGACCCCGAAACCGGCAAGCCTTACGAAGAAGTCACTGAAGAGAACTACTTCTTCAAACTCTCGGCGTTTCAGGATCGCCTGCTGGAGCTCTACGAACAGCACCCTGAATTCATTCAGCCCGACTTCCGTCGCAATGAGGTGCTGGCCTTCGTTAAACAAGGCCTTAGCGACGTCTCTATTACCCGCACCAGCCTCTCCTGGGGCATCCCCGTTCAACACGATTTGAAGCACGTCTTCTACGTCTGGTTTGACGCGCTTGCTACATACATGAGTGCCGTTGACGGCGAAGACCGCTGGCCGGCCGACTTGCACTTGATCGGCAAAGAGATCCTCCGCTTCCACGCCGTCTACTGGCCCGCTTTTCTGATGGCGGCCGGCTGGGAATTGCCCAAGCGGATCTTTGCCCACGGATGGCTGCTGTTTGAAAACGACAAGATGAGCAAGTCGCGCGGCAATATCGTGCGCCCTGTGCCGATTGCTGAGGTAATGTGCGTCGATGCCCTCCGCTACTTCCTGTTTCGCGAGATTCCATTCGGGCAGGATGGCAGCTTCAGCTTCGACGCGTTAGTGGGCCGCTACAACTCCGACCTTGCCAACGGCCTCGGCAATCTCGCCAGCCGCACACTCACCATGATCCAGAAGTATCGCGCTGGCATTGTGCCGGCCTCGGCCGGTGATCCCGCGATTAAACAAGCCGCCACTGCCGGGACAAACGCCTCGCTCGCCGCCTACGATTCTTTCGACTTCTCCAAGGCACTCGAAGCCATCTGGGCCACCATTGCGGCGGTCGACAAGTTTATCAACGAGCGCGCGCCCTGGAAACTCGCCGAGGACGAGACGGCCCAGGATCGTCTGGACGAAACACTCTACACGGCTGCTGAAGCTCTGCGCATCGTCACCGCACTGGTCTCGCCTGTCCTTCCGCACGCGGCCCAGAAGATCTGGCAGCAACTCGGCATCAAGCAGCCGGTCGGCGAAATCAACGTCAGCGACCTTGCTTGGGGCGGCCTTGTCGCTGGTCAACCCATCGGCGAACTGGGCCCTGTCTTCCCGCGCCTCGACCTCAAGCCAACCGTGGAGAAAATGCAGGAACTCGAAGAAGTGGAAAAGAAGCGGCAGGCCGCGCTTCTCGGCCACGCGCCTGCAGCAGCCGCGCCGGCTGCCGGGGCAGCCCCCGCCGAAGAAACTGCTTTCATCTCCATCGACGATTTCTCCAAAGTCGACCTCCGCGTCGGCCAGGTCAAGTCGGCCGAGCCCGTTAAAGGCGCCGACAAGCTGCTGCATCTGAAAGTGGATATCGGGGAGCCAGAGCCGCGAACCATCGTCGCCGGCATCGCTCTGGCCTACAAGCCGGAAGACCTGGTCGGCCGGAAGGTTGTGATCGTCGCCAATCTCGCGCCGCGTAAACTGCGGGGAATCACCTCGCAGGGCATGATCGTCGCCGCTAGCCTCGAGGGTGGCGCGCCCGTTCTTGCCGGCTTCCACGAAGACATTCCCGTCGGTGCACGGCTGAAATAGGGCATTCGCGTGCACCTCGTTGATTCACACTGTCACCTGGACGACCATCGCTACGATGAGGACCGCGAGGCTGTCATCGAGCGTGCCCGTCAAGCCGGGGTCCAGTACATGCTCGCCATCGGAACCGGCGACGGGCCGCCCGATCTCGAAGCTGCCGTTCGCCTGGCCGAGCGCTACCCGTTCGTATTCGCCACCGTGGGAGTCCACCCCAACGATGCGTGTAAAATAAATTTGAACACGTTCGAGAATCTGGCAGAACTCTTGCGGCATCCAAAAGTTAAAGCAATCGGCGAGATCGGCCTGGATTACCATTGGGGAACACCCAAAGAGGCGCAGGTGCCTGTGTTCGTTCGCCAGATGGAACTGGCCGCAGAAACAAGAATGCCCATCGTCATTCATACCCGGGATGCCTGGCGCGACACGCTGGAGATGTTGCGCGCCCACTGGGCGCCCACCGGCCTCGGCTGCGTGATGCACTGTTTCACCGGCGATGCCGTTGCCGCTCGCGAGTGTCTCGATCTTGGATTTCATCTCAGTTTTGGTGGCGTGACCACGTTCCCCAAGTCCGCCGAGATCCGCGAAGCTGCCCGCATCACGCCCGCAGATCGGCTCCTCCTTGAAACCGATTGCCCTTACCTGGCTCCCATTCCCTACCGGGGTAAGCGTAATGAGCCGGCGTATGTGGCACATACGGCGCGGGCGATCGCCGAAGTTCGCGGCATCCAAGTCGAACAACTCGCTTCCGAAACGACTGCCAATTTTGAACGGCTTTTCCACTTTGCCGGACCACCCGATTCCTCCACCCCGCCGAATAATGTGGGCTCGAACCAGGGAGTACGCCTAAACTAGATAGTTTGCGGCCAAACTAAACTTTCATGTTCAGCAAGATCAAGCAGTCCATCACCGCGCGCGAGGTCTTTGAACTTGTTCAATCTGATCTGAAGCGTGTCGAGCAGGAGATCAGCGTCGAGTCCGTCGCATCCGTCGAAGCCATCACGACGATCAATCAGTATCTGCAAGCGGGCGGCGGCAAACGGTTGCGTCCCACGCTGCTCTTGTTGACCGCGCGACTGTTTGGTTCCAGCACCGACTGCGCCCTCCGGCTGGCCGCCGTCGTGGAGATGATTCACACCGCTACCCTGGTCCACGATGATGTCATCGACGTCGCCAAGACCCGCCGCGGCCGCCCGTCCACCAACGTGGTTTGGGGCAATCACACGGCTGTCCTAGCCGGCGACTGGCTCTACATGCAGGCCTTCCAGGTCGCGCTGCGGGAGCGGAACTTCCACATACTGGACGTTCTCATCTCTCTCACCCAGATGATGGTGGAAGGCGAGTTGCTCCAGTTGGAGCGTCTGGATCGGATCGACAACAGTGAGACCGACTACATGGAGCTAGTCGACCGCAAAACCGCCAGCCTGTTCTCGGCCTGTGCGCGCCTGGGCGCTGTCGCCGCCAGCGCCAGCGAAGCCGACGAGAGTAGATTGGGCGAGTTTGCCTGGAACCTAGGCATGGCTTTTCAGCTGGTCGACGATATCCTCGACTTCACCTCATCCGAGAAGATCCTGGGCAAACCCGCCGGCAACGATTTGCGCGAGGGCAAGGTAACCCTGCCGATGATCTACGCGCTCGAATCCGCTTCGCAGGACGAGCGTCAAGCCGTTGAAGCGGTGATCGTCGACGGCAACTATGAGCAGGTGCCCTTCATGCGCATCGTTCAAATCCTGGAGCGCCACGGTTCCATCGCCCGCGCCTACGATCGGGCCCATGCCTTCACTGCCAAAGCCCGCAACCTCATCGGCAGCTTCCCCGAAAACCCAGCGCAGCGGGCGTTACAGTCCATTGTCGAGCTGGTGACGGAACGGGATAAGTAGGAGACTTTTCCGTCGCAGGTTATGCGTTCCCGTGGCAATCTTTATGCATGGACCTGGAACGAGTCGTTAATGACATTGCGGATGCTTTGTCGCTCAGAGACTCGTCAGGAGTTCCGTTCCGGTCGTTTCAGGCCGGGGTCGGGCCCTACGGCGAACCCCAGTTGGTGAAGCTGATCGCTGAACATCTTCGCAAGTTCCCACACTACGAGCTTGGTGTCAGGACAATGCGAACGCCCGATCTCATGATCACTGGATCCTGGGCGCTCGAGATCAAGATTGCGCGGCCCTTTGGTGACAATGGGAAGTTAGCTGAAAACTGGTCCGTCAATCTGCTGCACCCTTATGTCGGCAACACGAGCCTGCTCGGTGATTGTCTGAAGCTGCGAGCCTTTGATTGCAACGAGCAGAAGGCCGTCCTCGCTATCGGGTACGAGCACAACCCTCCGCAGGTAAGCCTGGAGCCGCTGGCGCGGTCTTTTGAAGTAATCGCAACGGAAGTCTTGTCGATTCAGCTGGGCCAAAGGGTCTCCGCGCAGCGCACAGATCTAATTCACCCGGTGCATCAGCGACTAATCGTCATGGGCTGGACGGTCAACTAAGGGCCCCTGTTTGCGACGTGAGCACCCGCCGCGTCACAAAGGCCAGGCGAGTCTATGTGGCACTGCCGCGGTTGGGTGGACGTTCAAGGAGCAAGCCTGAACATCTCTGAGTATGTGCGATAATCTTACTGGAGTCTTACCAATGGAAACTACCCGACTCTCTACGAAGGGCCAGATCGTCCTACCCCTCACCATCCGTGCTTCCAGGGCCTGGGTGCCGGGCACGGAGTTCATCGTTGAAGAAACCAGCGATGGGATTCTACTGCGACCCGTCGGTCCTTTTCCCGAAACCACCCTCGACCAGGTCGCAGGGTGTCTGCGCTCGAAACGAAAGCCAAAAACGATCGCACAGATGGCAGGCGCCATAAAACGCGAGGTGACCCGCCGTCATGATCGCGGTAGATACTAACGTCGTAGTCCGGCTTCTTACGGACGACGATCCCAAGCAAGCCGCAGCCGCAAGGTCTCTGTTTGAGGCCGGCCCAGTCTTCATAGGAAAGACAGTCTTGCTTGAAACCGATTGGGTTCTGAGGAGCGTGTATAAACTTGACGAGAATGCCATCCACGATGCGTTCACCAGACTGTTCGGTCTGAAGGACGTGCACACTGAGGACAAGTCAGCCGTGGCCGCAGCCCTTGCTTTGACAGTCTATGGAGTTGAACTTGCCGACGCTATCCACCTGACGAGCAGGCCGCCCGGCGCTACGTTTGTTTCGTTTGACGAGTCCTTCCTTCGACGAGCGAAACGCGCTGGCGCAAGCGATGTGGCGGCCGTGCCCGTCCAGAAGTGATTTCTACTGCCTTCACGCCCCAGTCCACACCGCCACCTCATTCCCGCTGGGGTCCTTGAAATGGAAATTCCGTCCGCCGGGGAAATCGCAGATTGTCTTCGCAATCACACCACCAGCCGCCTTCACTTTCCACAGCGCAGCCTCTAAATCTTCCGCGTAAATGATCATCACCACGCCAAAGCCTGGCGATGGAATCTCCGTTGTGAACCCGCCCGCCAGTTCGCCCGCCGTGAAGCTCATATACTCCGGGCCGACGTCCTTGAACTGCCACCCGAAGGCCGTGCTATAAAATCGCTTGGTCGCTTTGAGATCGCGCGATGGCAGTTCCGCATAGTCGATCCGCTGCTTTGCTTCGGGCCCGTTCGGCACGCCGTCATTCATAATCTTTGAGTTTAGCGTTCGCCTCTTAACACAGATTTCGTGGTCCGGTTTCGTACACTTGGGTTTGAGCGACTCCTGTCGCCTAAGGAAGCAGCACTTGTCCAGACAACTCTTCGGCACCGATGGTATTCGCGGTGTCGCCGGTAAGCCCCCGCTCGATCCTCGGACCGCCTTCGCTCTCGGCGTCGCGTTAGGTGCCTGGGCCACTGAAAACAATGCAGGTGAGAATCACCACCATCCGGAGATCATCATCGGCATGGACACCCGCGAAAGCGGCCCCTGGCTCGCCGCTTCGGTCGCTGGCGGATTGCAGCGCAGTGGTGTCAAGGCGCGCTTTGCCGGGGTCATCACCACGCCCGGCGTCGCCTATCTCGCCAAGACCGGCCCTTTTATCGCCGGGATCATGATTTCCGCCTCGCACAATCCCTATCAGGACAACGGCATCAAGGTCATTAATCACGCCGGTTTTAAACTCGCCGATGAGGTGGAGCTTCAGCTCGAACAGCGCATGTTCGCCTGGCTCTCCACCGGCGAAGTAGCCACGGAAGCCGCGCTGACCGTCGACCCTGCCCTCGACAATCTCTATACTGACCACCTCGCTTCAACCGTCACGGGATCGTTTCCGTACCGCATGGTTATCGACTGCGCCAATGGTTCGGCAACTCAGGTGGCGCCTCGCCTTTTCGACAAGCTCGGTGCTCACGTCATTTGGGTCGGGGCTTCTCCCGACGGTCGCAACATCAACCTCAATTGCGGATCGTTGCACCTTGAGAACCTGCGGAGGCACGTCTTGGCTGCCAACGCCGACCTGGGGGTCGCTTTCGATGGTGATGCGGACCGGGCCCTGTTCGTCGCGGCCAGCGGCCGCATCGTCGATGGAGACGCTGTGCTCTACCTCACCGGAACTGCCCTTCATCGGCAGGGGCGCTTACCAGGCAATGTCATCATCGCCACGGTCATGTCGAATCTCGGACTTGAGATCGCCCTGCGGAAGCAAGGTCTTGAGATGGTCCGCACACCGGTGGGCGACAAGTACGTCCTCGAGGAAATGCTTCGCCGGAACGCCGTACTCGGTGGTGAGCAGTCGGGGCACGTCATTTTCACGGAATTCGCGACCACCGGCGACGGCCTGCTCACCGCGCTGCGCGTGCTTGAGGTGATCCGCGACTCCGGACAGTCGCTCGATACGCTGGTCAGCGAGATCGAGAACTTTCCACAGAAGCTCGTCAATATCCACATCCAAACCAAGCGTCCGCTTGCCGAGCTCCCCTCCGTGCAGAGGGAGATCCGCGCTGCAGAAAACGAGTTCAAGGATTCCGGCCGCGTGTTGGTCCGCTTTTCCGGCACCGAGCCGCTCGCCCGCGTCATGATTGAGGCCGGATCAATGGACCGCGTTGACTACTGGACGTCCCGCATCGCCGCCGCCATCGAAGCAGAACTCGGCGCCGCGGTGCCAGCGCATTAATTAATCCGTGGGCAACGGATAAAGCGCGGACATGGCGAACGAAGCCGTGACCGTCAGAATCTGTATGAAAACTCCGGCACAGAACCGCGCGCGTCAGCGAGCGGACCGAAACTGAGCCGCGACCGTGAGGGAGCGAGCGCAAAGCTTCGGAAACTCGATGACGACGGAGCGAAACTTCCCGGGTATTGTTGATCTGGGGACAGGCTCGCTGTGTCCACGCGGCGACGGGCCTCGGTGACGAGATACGGAGATGTGTGCTCGCCTTGGGACACAGGTGCCCTGTCCCGGTCAGCATCCTTTCTGGACTCTCACTCTTTGTTGGCTGCATTGCCCGCATTGATGTGCGCCGCCCCTTGCTTTAGCTTCTTCTCTTTCTCCTGCTCCACGGCCTGCCGCAAAGCGGCCGCCCGCGCGAATGCTTCCTTGGCTCCGGCCTCATCGCCCTTACGCTTTAGCAAGAGTCCGAGGGTATTGAACGCGCCGGCGTCTTTGTCGTCCAAAGCGACCGAGTGCCGCAGCGCGTCAATCGCTCCGTCCACATCGCCTTCTTGCTTCAGGATCGTCGCAAGCTCAAACCACGCGTCCGTGTACGTGGGACGTTGCGCCACGGCGGCGCGAAGCTGCTCAATCCCCTTGTCTGTCTCGCCCGATTCCACATACGTCACGCCAAGTAAGTAATGCGCCTCGGCGAGCGATGGCTCCAGGCGGATGGTCTGCTCCAGTTCTGTCTTGGCATGCGGTAGGTCGTCGCTCTGCTTGTAGGCGACACCCAGGTCGTAGTGGGCGGCCGCATTATCCGGATGCGTGCGCGTTATTTTGGAAAGCTCCTCGATCGCCGCTTTGTAGTTGCCCGCGCCGATGTACGCATAGCCGACGTTGACCTGAACTTGCACATTGTCCGGTTCCTGTGTGAGTATTTTGCGGTACTCCCGCAGGGCAGCATCAGTGTCGCCAGCGTTTACCAAGGCATAGCCGTAGCTATTGCGAAGTGCGTTGTCTTTGGGGTTCAATTCGACGGCTTGGCGGTAAGCAACACGGCCTTCGACAAAGCGCCTCTGCTTATCGCAGGCGAGACCCAGGGCTGCCCAGACCTGCCAGTTTCGCGGCAGCAGCTTCGACGCCTTAGCCAATTCGGGAGCTGCCTCCGCGAAGCGGCCGGCCTCGTTATAAGCCGAGCCGAGCCGAAAGCGGTAGTCGCCATTGTTGGGCGCCAGCCCGACTGCTTTTTGCAGACTGCCGATACAAACATCAATCTGCTGCACGATGCATTGCGCTACGCCCAGGTGGTACCAGGCCGCGGCCAGCTTCGGGTCCAAGTGGGTTGCCTTCTCGAGATGGGGGATGCCGTCGGCGACGCGGTTGCTCGCGGCGAGCAGGAAGCCGATTTCGTCCTCGTACACGGCCGACTTGGGGTTCAAGGCGGCGAGCTTCTGATAGTCGGCCAGCGCGGCGTTGACATCGCGGGCGGCGACATGTGCCTTTGCGGATGCCTCCAACTGCTGAATGCTGCCCGCCGTCTGCGCCGTCAGGCAAGCAGAGCAAAACAGGCAACAGATGCTGAGCCGCAGCTTCAAGAAAACCTCCCTACATTTCCTCTCAGTTGACGGCCATAGCGGGGCAGGGCTTTTGCCGTTTCTGAGGTCCGCTCCCTGACGGTCACGGCTCCGAAGCGCCTCGATTTGCTTGCAATTGAATCAAACATGCCAGCACTGAACCGCGCGCGTTAAGCAAGCGGACTCGGGTCCCCGCTATCTCTCTACCCTCGGCTCTTCGTGCTGCCTTCTTTCACCGTTACCACCCTGTTCGCCTTCACTCCCGCCAGCTTGTCCACGACACCGCTGGGCCAGTGCACCTCAATCTCAGCGGTCTCCGCCGAGCCCAAGCCGAAGTGAACCCGCAGGTCGCTCTGCGATATGTACGATGAGCCACTGCGAACCTCGTCCATCTGCCGGTGGGTCCCCGTGCTGCAGTAGATGCGCGCGCCGATGCCGGAGCGGTTTGACTTTACCCCAACCGTCTTAATCTTGATCCAGTTGTTCTTGAGCGTACTGCTGCAGCGGAGCAATTGCGGCACATCGTTCACGCAGTTCACCAGCACGTCCAGCAGCCCATCGTTATTGAAGTCGCCCACGGCGCAACCGCGTCCGGAGACTTTCTCGAGCATTCCCGGACCGGCGTCCATCGACACATCACTGAACTTCCCGTTCCCCATGTTCTTATACAGCACCTTCCGCTGGCGATAGCCGGATTCAATCGACGTTTCCGCCACCTCGGCGTAGACGTGTCCATTCGTCACCAGTATGTCGGCCCAGCCATCGTTGTCGAAATCCAGGAAGCTGACACCCCAGCCCAGGAACCGGGTGTTTCTGCCCAGGCCGGCTTGAAGAGTCATGTCTTCGAACTCGAAGTTCCCGAGGTTCCGGTACAGGCTCGAAGTGTCGCCGGAGAAATTCGTCTTGACGATGTCAAGTTTCCCATCGCAGTCGTAGTCGGCGCTGGAGACGCCCATGCCGGCTTGGGGCTGGCCGTCGGGACTGTATGCCACACCCGCTTCAACGGCGATGTCGGTAAAGGTCCCGTCGTGATTGTTCTTATAAAGCGTCGACGAAGTTGAATCGTTGGCGACGTAGATGTCGGGCCAGGAGTCGTTGTTGAAATCGCTGACCAACACCCCCAATCCATAGGTTCCGGGGGTCTTTAGTATCCCGGATTTTTCGCTGACATCGCTGAACGTGCCGTCACCATTGTTGTGAAACAGGGCGTTCTTGCCGCCTTTCAGCCCCGGTGGCCCGCAGGCAACCAGGATGGCCTTGTAGAGACATGGTCCAGATTCCGGCAGCGGTGCCGTCTTGGGATCGAACTCGATGTAGTTTGCGACGAACAGGTCCAGGTGCCCGTCCTTGTCGTAGTCGACGAAAGCGCAGCCCGTACTGTATCGGTGCTGCCCGTCCCCTGGGTTCGTAGTCACGCCGGCTTTCTTCGCGACATCGCTGAACGTACCGTCGCCGTTGTTATGCCATAGGGAGTTGTCACCCCAGTAGGTGACATAGAGGTCGTCGAATCCATCGTTGTCGTAGTCGCCCGCGCAAACACCCTGGCCCCAATCGCAACGCGCAATACCTGCCTTGATCGTGACGTCGGTAAACGTTCCGTCGCGGTTGTTCTTATACAGCCGGCTCACCGGCGCTTCGCTGGCAGACCACTCCGTGTCGAAGCGTGTTCCGTTCACCAGGAAGATATCCAGCCATCCGTCGTTGTCGTAGTCGATAAACGCGCAGCCGCAACCGGTCGTTTCCAGCAGGAATTTGTTCTTACTCTCGCCGCCAAAAATCGTAGGGGCGCGCAGGCCGGCTTCACGCGCAACATTCACGAACTGAACGCCCAGCGGCGCGCCGGCGATGAGTTGGTCGAAGGAAAAAACGGGTAGCGTGGCGCAGAGTGACCGGACAAAGCCGCGCCGTGACAAAGCAGAGAGGGAACTGGAGCGAGGTCGTTCCGAGGACATGAGTACAGGGAGAACGTGGCGTCTTTATTGATGTTAGCCGAGCAGTCTCACAACGGCCAGACGACGTACCTGGTTGCCCTGAAAATACCGGTTTGCGAATCTGGGGACAGGCTCGCTGTGTCCACGCGGCGAACGGCTTCGAGGACGATAGGAAGATTTGTGCGCGCCTTGGGACACAGGTGCCTGTCCCCGGTCGGCATCCCCGGTCGGCATCGGGCACCACAGCCTGAAGGCCGTGCCACGGTGGCGGAGTTTGACACTTCTCGTTTGGCTCTTCAGCGCTTTGATTTGTTCGAGGAGTTTCTGCATCGTTTGGGAGTGGCTAGCCCGCATTTCTCACCAGCTATAGGCAGAAGGCCGTCATTCGTGGGATAACTGAGTTTCCACACAACAGTTAGCGCCCCCAAAGGACGGCCTTCGCTATGACAGAGTGTAACCAATCGAGCTTCG
>JBAUOG010000755.1:0-9696 GCA_049579625.1 Bryobacteraceae bacterium | reverse complement strand
GTCGCGCAGCTCCAGTTCCTCCTCGTACACCCAGTCCGATGTGCCATTGATTATGGTGTGTGAACCGTCGCGAGTCAGCGGCCGAACCCTGCGATCGGCAAGATCCTGAACAAACAGATTGTTCGAGCGGACAAAGGCGACTGCGTTGCCGCCCGGCGAGAATTTGGCGAACTGCATACTGGACGGCTCGCCTTCCCCGCCTAGCCTCTCCAGTGTTTTCGCGTTGAGGTCGAGAAGCCAGTAGTCGCCGCGCGTTTGCTGCCTCCAGACGGGTTTCGTATTCGTGAAGATGAGCAGCCGCTGCTTGTCCTTGGAAAACTGATAGCCTTCGATGCCGAGCGGTTTTTCCTGGCCCGTCGGTATGAGACTTTGAGCCGAAATCAGGACTTCACGCTTACCTGAAGCGGTGGTGTAGCGAACGATGTCTTGCGCGTCCGGAACATCCTTCGACTTCTCCAAAGCCGTGTACGCCGCGCCATCATCGAACCATTCGAATTGTGGCGAGTGTTGTTCCTCGAAGGTCTGATCGACGAAGATCTGACGCAGCAGTTCCTGAAGTGCAGCCGAGGGGGCAGCAAACGCAATTTTGCCTGAGAGAGCTAAGAGGGCGAAGCCTAAGAGATAGAGACAAACGTGTCTGCGGTGCATTGGGGTGTAGTGCAGAATAACACTTCCGCGGGACGGCGCCACTCAGCAGACGACACGAACAGCGAGCCGCTCACCTGACCTTTTGTCCGTTGACTCTGGTTGCCGTGGATGGATCGTTTCGGTCGCTTCGCCAACTGGGGTGGTTGAAGTGAATCACGGAGTCGCCGTTATAGGAGACCACGGCATTGTCAAACGTCAGGGCGCCGACGCGTCGCCAGTTCTGGAAGGTCCGCCGTTGGCGGAGAGCCGTTCCGGTAGTGGTGCCCTCGTCAGTCACTTCGATGTAAAAGGTGAGAGTACGCTTTGGCACAGGATCGCCCTTGTCGAAAATCTGCGCCATAACCTCATCCCGGAAATCGAGGTTGTCACCTGCAATCCTGGGTTGGTAGGGGGCGATTAGCAAGCGCATGAATTCCGGTGCTCGAGTCGGTTGAGCCTTCGGCTTCTCGAGTTCCGCGATCTGATACAACTGCCGGATTGTCGGTTGCTTATCGACGAGTCCAAAGACTACGCCGGTCGTGAGGAGAACCGGCAAGCCGAACCCCCGGCGCGATGCCGTGGTGTCCGGGGCGTTGAGGGTTACGGCATCGTTGATAAAGTCCGTGCGTGCGCCTCCGATGTCCTGTTGGGTAATGAAGTTCGCGGTCCGAAGAGGAGTTGCGTGGTTGGGGTCGGTCGTGGGAAAGAGCTTGCCCACCAGCGACAGCGAACGGTTGTAGCCACGGCGCGTTTCGGTGCAGCAGGTCGAGTACCGGCCGATCGCCAGGGCCACGCTGCCCTTCGTGAAATAACCCGAGTATTGGGTTTCCTCCGTGATCCGCCACTGCCCGGTGAGGCACACGCCATTAGGATGCAAGAGACGGCGAAAGCCTTTTCCGTCGCTGCCCCAGCGCAGATCGGCGCCCGAATCGACGGCACGCTCGGTGGCCTTGCGAAACAGATACGGAATTCCCCCAGGGAGTATCCCTCGTAGAACGCTGCGGAGCGTCACTTCGGTCACGGGCAGGGGCGGCGCACCGTTCTGCCCCCAGACGCTTTGGTAAGGATTGCTGAAGAGTGCCTCGCGCACTTCAGAGAACCGCGACCCGTTGTAGGCGCGATCCTCATCGGTGATTTGTTCCGCTCCGAAATCGTCGACAGTCATCGTTGCGAATCCTTCAAACGTGCTCGCCTATTCAGGCGGTAGTATCAGCAAAGTATATCCAAGAATGAGTTGTGTCTGAAGCGCGCAACGGTGTGAATTCCCAGATCGCGACCGTCATTGGTTTGACGACCCTGCCCCCTTTTCCGCAAGGGGCTATCTCACGGATTGACCCGTTTCCGTCGATAACCACATTTGGATTCCGACGGCCCTGTCCCTCTGTTTGAGTCTCTGTCGCGACGACTGCCCCCGCGATTCGGCAGGTGGAGTGTGCTTGTGGTGACGCTGGTCGCGATTGTCGCGTGCATAGGAGTCGCGATACGACGGTCGAGTGGCCATCGCAGCCTGACCACCGTTGAGGATGTCCGGCGTCTAAGCGCGGAGGAATTGAGATGGGCGCCACCAGTCCGGTTGACGGGGCACTGCACCTATAGCGACGCGGATTTTAACACGAACTTCTTCGCGGACGATCACGGCGATGGCATCGCCTTCGATAATCCGGAAGGCGGCCACCGATGCGCGCCGGGTACTCGCGCGCAACTATTGGGGATCGCTTTTTCCGGGTCGCCGACGCCTCGCTTGGTGAAGGTGCGTGTTCAGGAGTTTGGCACCCAGGATCCTATACCGTTCGTAGCGCTCAGCGCCGGGCAATTGGCCGACGTACGGCACGACTACGCTCCAGTGCGCCTGAAGTGTGTCATCCGGGATGCCGGGATCGAGGGTGTAGGCCGCCTGTACCTGAAGCTCCACGTTGGCGACCGCACCGTAGAGGCTCGCGTCTTGACGTTCGCAGGCGCGGTGCCCGAACTGCTGATCGACAGCGAGGTAGAGATCGCAGGAGTGCTCGAATCAGATTTTGACCTGAACGGCGCGCCGGCCGGTTTTCGTCTGTTCGTCAACGGGCTTGAGGATGTCGTGACCACGCGTCCAGCCACACCCGCTGCGGACGTACCGCGCCGGACGGTGCTCGATTTGTCCGATGGCAGAGCTTCGGGCGGCGAGCACTGGGTGCGCCTATCCGGAACCGTCTCGGGCGATGCCGCGGGCATTCGAGCCAAACTCACGGATCGGACCGGAACAATCGATCTCCTGCCTGCCATGGGAGAAGATGTTGCCGCCGGCGAAGCCGACATTCTCGGCTTTGTCACACGCTCAAAGTCGGGACCACTTCTCACAGAGGTCCGTACGGCCCGATCAATCGAGGGCAGTTCAATAGGAGGTCGAACGTACACGGATGTGAGGTCGATACGCCGGATCAGTTCGCAAGAAGCCAGCCGGCATGAGCCCGTCAGGCTGCGGTCTGTTCTGGTGACTTTCTTTGACCCAGTCGAGGTATTGATATTTGTCCAGGACGGCGACACGGGCATCTACGTGGACGGTAGCCGCTTCAAGTCCCATGCCTTCCGGCCGGGTGATCTGGTGGATATAGACGGTGTCCTCGACCCTGGTGGGTTTGCGCCTCAAGTGAGGCTCAGTAGTCCCGTGCGCATGGTGGGTCACACCGAGGATACGCCCGCTCCCGCGCCGGTGCAACTGGAGGAGGTGCTGGCGGGAGGGCAGGACAGCAACTGGATTGAACTGGATGGCATCGTTCAAACCGCGTGGGTCGGCGCCAACGGATTTGCTGCGCTGCAACTTGGCTGGGGGCCACACCAGATTGAGGTACAGACCCTGCGGTCTTCTCCGTTCCCAAAGGATCTGATCGGCGCTCAAGTCCGGGTGCGGGGCGCGTGCGGCAGCGCCTTTTCGCAGAACGGCGCGTTCCTGGGAGTGGTCGTCTATGTTCCCTACGAGAGATTGATTTCGGTGAAGCAACCCGCCATGGAGCCGTTGGCGCTGCCGGTGGTTCACGAGCGGGACGTGCTCGGGTTCTCGCCGAACCGCATGCCCGGCGACCAAGTGCGAATCCGGGGGGCAATTACGCTGTTTCGCGCTGCTGGGCCGACCTACGTGCAAGACGCCACCGGCAGCCTCTTGATTCGCGATCATGAGCCGGCCAACCTTCAGGTTGGGGACCAAGTGGAGGTGATTGGATTCATGGAGCATGCGGACGCGACGACGTTCTTGCAGAGCGCCCGCTTGAAAAAGATCGGTGAGGGAAGCGCGGTAACCCCGCGCCCGGTAACGGCGTCCGAGATCCTGAGCCGGGGTTGCGCCCCCGATCTGGTCGAGATTGACGCGCGTATCGTCAACTACTCCGCGGAACAAGGCAGCGCGATGGAACTGGAGGCCGGCAACATTCCGTTTCGCGCGGAGCTGGCCAGTCTTCAACGGCTGCCTCCCATGCAAGCGGGTGCCACGGTTCGTCTTACAGGCATCTGCAGGGCGCAGTCCGCGCTGGAGGGTCGGCAAAGCATCACTCGCGGTTTCTCCATCGCGCTGCGCGACCCGGACGACGTTCGCGTGCTTAAGTCCGGCCCGTGGTTGACTGCGCGCCGGCTCATGATCATCTTGGCGTCGCTAGCCACTGGCACACTCGTGATACTGGCTTTTCTGGTTGTGCTTCGGCGGCGGGTGAAGGCCCAAAAAGAGCTGATTGAGCACAAACTGCAGCAGGAGGTAGACCTCAAACGCCAGGCGCAGGCCGCCAGCCGTGCCAAGAGCGAATTCCTCGCGAACGTCAGCCATGAGATTCGAACCCCCATGAACGGCATCATCGGCTTCGGGAGCCTCCTGGCCGAGACTGAACTCGACGAAGAGCAGGCCGATTACGTGCACACCTTAGAGAGTTCCGCGCAATCGCTACTGGTCATCCTCAATGACATACTCGATTTCTCGAAGATCGAAGCCGGCAAGCTAGGGCTTGAGGAGCGAGGGTTCTCGCTGCGAGAGTGTCTTGACAGTGCGATCAAAGTGGTCTCGGCAACCGCCGGCGCCAAGGGACTTACAACGCGGAGCTTGGTGCGGGAGGAGATTCCTGACGCTCTGGTGGGAGATGCGCAGCGGCTTACGCAGGTGCTGCTGAACCTCTTGACTAACTCGGTAAAGTTCACGTCGACCGGCAGTATCGAGCTATCCGCGGATTTGGTGTCGCAGTCCGGGAAAGACTGCTGCGTGGCGTTTCATGTAACGGACACTGGCTGCGGAATCCCGGCCTCAGACCAGGCGAGAATCTTCGAACCGTTCCAGCAGGCTGATGGCTCGTCCTGCCGGCGGGTGGGCGGCACGGGCCTGGGCCTCACGATCTGCAGCCGCTTCGTGGATCTGTTTGGAGGCAAGATCTGGCTCGAGAGCGAAGTAGGAAAAGGCACTACAGTGCATTTCACTGCCCAGTTTCGCCTCCCTACACAGGGTCTAACGCCCGAGGCCGAAGAGAATAGTGCAAACGCGCGTCTCGTGGTCAACACGTCAATGCGACAAGGCGAGGTGATTCACCACTAAGGCGGGCTGGCCTACGCTCGCCGAACACCAGCAGAGCGAGAGACACGTGCACGCGACACCCCGATCAGTTTTGGTGGTGTGATTAGTGCAGGAGGTTTCACGTGTCCGTTCATTTTTTCGTGCAGTTTGAGCCGACGCCAGGAAAGGAGACGGGGTTTCGCGCCGAACTCCTGGGGGTTGTGGAGCCTTCGCGAGCCGAAGCCGGTTGCGTGGCTCTCCATGTATTCGAGTCGCTTCGGGAGCCGCCGCGGTTCGCAATCCATTCCGAATGGGTCGATGAGGCTGCGTTTGAACACCACGCACAATTGCCGCACACAGTGCGATTCATCAGGGCAGCGGAGGAATTACTAACGCATGAAGTGCAGGGGTTGAGAACGCGGCAGGTCGGTGGAGGCGCGGGTGCGGGCGCGAACGGATGAGCCGTGGGGAGCTGCGGCATCCCACCGCAAAGACACTATTTGCGAGTAGCGGCACGCTTCCAAAGAATGACCGTCAGCCAGATTAGGAACACCTGGACCGGCAGAGGCAGGTTATCGGGAAGATCAACCATCGCGTTGCGGATGAGTGGTCCCTCGGGCGTAATTGAGCCGACTTCGCGATCGTCGTCCAAGAGAACGAATTTCCTGAAGACGGCTGTTCCCGCCTGGAGGGTATAAGTTTTCCCTGGATGTTCGAAGAGGAAGCAGCGAAATAGGGCGCTGGGCTTTTCAGCTCGGGCTAACTGGGTTCCGTTGAGTTCAAGAATATACGCGCCGCTCAACAAATGTTCCCTGTAGACGGGATACTGAACGCCGTCAAGGGTAAGCACTCCCTTTTCACGGAACCATGAGACGTCGATCTCCGCGACAGGAACGCCTTCGCGGAGGACACTGAAATCCCACGAGAGCACGCTGTGCGGAACAAGTTCTAGCATACGGCTTTAGTTAGACTTCCGGAAGACCGTCCTGCGGGTAATCCTATCATCGGCCTCCATGACACAGCGCGGCTTTGCCGCAAACGGGATGCCGAGGTGGGCTGGACGCCCGCGTCCGCTCCGGTCACCCACGACCGGCTCCACTTTGGTTCCCGATAATCGTTGCTTTACGCAAAGAAACAAAGATTTAGTAATACAGCCTTAAGAGGCTGTGGGGTATCTGCTGTAAGCTCTCCGGCTATTTTCAGAGCAACCGCACGACTGGCTCAAAAAAACGGGAAACTGCGGCGTCCCTTTGTGGTGTCTACAGTCACGCATGTTCGAACAGGCAGAGTTGCGGCAGCCCCGCAATGTGCCTGGCGATTGGATTCTGCGCGGCGCCATTGCCGTCTTCTTCGTTCTTTCCGGCGCGGACAAGTTCCCTTCCAGCCCAGAGTCTACGTGGGTGAAGCTGTTCCAGCGATCGGGGTCGGCCAATGGTTCCGATATTTTATGGGCGGCCGGGAAATCCAGGGCGGCGTCATGCTGCTCATTTCGCAGACACTGACAGCCGGGCAAGCGGACCAAACGGACTACCTTCCCTGTTTGGTGCGCGGCGCGACTTCGATCGAAACCACTTCCGCCGGCAACACCGGCTTCTCGCCGCGCAACGCCCGGAGTTCATCTTCCAGCTTGCACGCGAGAGTTGCAAAGCGGTGCCTCTGTGCGACTCTCATTCCTATTTCTTGCCGGCTTCGCGAGAGCCCACTCAGGTTGAGATCGATCTCAAGGCCATCCAGGGCCGCATAAACGGTCTTGAGCGCTGCGATAATTCGTTCGGCTTCCTCTTGCTCCTCGCTGGGTTGCATTACGACCAAGGTCACCGGTTTACTTTCAGCAGTCATGCTGGGCTCCTCCAAAAGGACCCTTCAGACTCAGCCCATTCACCCAAGGCGCTCGGCGCCGCGCAGACCGGCTCGGCTCAGCACTCCAGATGGTCATCCACAGGCGGAAACCCCTCATGAACTGTTGTCTTGTATCTCTAGCGTATCGAGAAAGCTGCCTCCCTGCACATACCCTGATTACAATAGCAACCAGCATTTCGCTAAATAGGAGATGATTCCCGGCCCGATTCGCGTCAACCACTGCCACAGCCCCCTATCTTTTAAAGCATTTGTTATAACTCGCAATTTACTCGACCATATTCGCAGACTGCGACCGCCTGAACCTTAGTGCCAACAGAGTTGGATTCCCCGTCGGTGCTGGCAGCACCTTTTGCCGTACGCGTTTCATTCAATGTCTACGGAACTTGGGACGGAGTTCCGTGGCCGCCCCAACGTTCTCTACGCCTAACAAGGCTAACGGAAGCCGTGCCGTGAGTACCTACATCGTTGGCTCTTGTTATTTCTGGCAGAGTATTATTCGTGGCGTGCGCTTCATCCAATGTTTACGGGCCCCAGGACGTGGTCGCAGATAGCCCCAACTTTCGGCAAACCTACCGAGCTGCGACTGTAAAAGAAGTGGTTGCCCGAAAACCCCGCTCCCTGTTTGGTTCCGACCACGACGGCTTAGGATAGGTGTGACGATGACAACAGTGCGGCCAACAGCCCCTCGACAGATTAGTAAGTGGCTGACGAATACCCTGCGTAGGATTGTAGGTCGGCGAGTTCACACTTGCATCGCCCGGACAGCCATTCTGGGTTCGCTGCCCGCTTTGCTGGCCTTGCCGGTGTCGGGAGCCGATTGGTTGGTGGTTGCGCCCACGGGGCGAACCACAGTCGAGCGCTCGGCTGATGGCCAAGAAGTAACGATGACGAACGGGCTCATCCGGCGGGTGTGGAAGTTGGCGCCGGACGCGGCCACGGTCGCATTCGACAACCTGCGAACGGGTGCCTCATTGCTGCGTGGCGTGAAGGCCGAGGCGGAATTGGAATTGGATGGCCGTCGCTACGACGTGGGTGGACTGCTCGGGCAAGAGGAGTGGGGGTACCTGCGCGCGGAGTGGATCGACAAAATGAAACCGGACCCCGCGGCTTTCCATTTTGTACGAATGGAATCGGGCGGAACAGCGGAACGCTTTCCGTGGAGGCGGATCATCTCTTCAGGCGCGCAGCCGTGGCCGCCGCCGGGTGCATCCTTGACTCTGCATTTCGACCACGGCCAATTGCCTGGTATTCATGTTGCTGTTCACTACGAGATGTACGACGGATTGCCGGTGGTCTCGAAGTGGATCACCCTCCGTAATGACTCCGGACATCCGGTGAAGCTCAACCGGTTTGTCAGCGAGATTTTAGCGGTCGTCGAATCCGAATCACTGGTGGAAGCGCCGGAGACTTGGTTGCGAGGCAGCTTACAAGTCGAGAGCGATTATTCGTTCATCGCCACCCACCGGCGGCCCGACACCAATGAAATTGCGCACTGGGAGCCCGACGCGAATTACAAGACGCAAGTCAATTATGATCTGAGAACACCTTAGCTGTTGCGTTGTTATCCGCCGTTGGGTCCTGATGTAACCATCGCGCCGGGTGGGACGTTCGAGACGTTCCGAGTATTCGAGTTGGTCCACGACAGCACGGATCGGGAACGGCGCGGATTGGCGCAGCGACGGATGTATCGCGCGCTGGCGCCGTGGTCACAAGAGAATCCGCTGCTGATGCATGTGCGGCACTCCGATCCCGAAGCCGTCAAGCTGGCGATCGATCAGTGCGCGGACGTTGGGTTCGAGATGGTGATCTTGTCATTTGGCAGCGGATTCGACATGGAACGCGAGGATCCAGCGTATCTGGCCCAAATCAAATCGCTGGTGGATTATGGCCGCTCGAAGGGTGTCGCTGTGGGCGGGTACTCGTTGCTGGCGAGCAGGCAAATCGATCCTGATGATGACGTGATAAACCCGAAGCCGATCTTTGGGCATTCTCCCTGCCTCGGAAGCAAATGGGGAATCGAGTATTTCCGAAAGCTGCGGCATTTCATCGAGGCGACCGGACTGGCGGTGTTAGAGCATGACGGATCGTACCCGGGCGATACGTGTGCGTCGACAACACATCCGGGACATCAGGGTTTGGAAGACTCGCAATGGACGCAGTGGAAGACCATTTCCGATTTCTACGAATGGTGCCGCGGGCGCGGCGTGTACCTGAACGTCCCCGATTGGTATTTTCTGGAAGGCGCCAACAAGACCGCTATGGGATATCGGGAAACGAACTGGTCACTGCCGCGCGAACGGCAAGTCATTCTGGCGCGACAGAACATCTACGATGGCACATGGGATAAAACGCCGAGCATGGGTTGGATGTTTGTGCCGTTGGTGGAGTATCAAGGTGGCGGCGCCGCGGCAACACTGGAGCCGCTGAAGGAACATCTGGACTTCTACGAGCGGCATCTGGAATTGAATCTGACCGCCGGCGTGCAAGCATGCTACCGCGGTCCGCGCCTGTATGATTCCGAAGAAACCCGAGCGGTCGTGAAACGATGGGTGACGTTCTACGAGCAGCATCGGGCGATCTTGGAATCGGACATCATTCACATCCGCCGGCCCGACGGACGTGACTATGACGCGATCCTGCACGTAAACCCGACACTGCCCGAAAAGGGTTTGGCGGTCATCCATAATCCACTCGACACGGAAATGACC
>JBAUOG010000754.1:0-22092 GCA_049579625.1 Bryobacteraceae bacterium | reverse complement strand
TTGCTGCGGCGAACAAACGACCGGCCGTCCTCGACAAACAGCCGAACCTCGGGGCGGAAATAGAGCCGGTTGCTGTATTGCGGGAACTTCTCCCGCATTATGGTTTTGGCAATAATCGGGTTGATTTCAACCCCGGTGATGTCCTTGCTACCGGAGGCCAATGCCCGCGAAACATCCCAGCCACCGCCCGGACCAATTACCAGTGTCTTGGCGCCCGGACGCAGCAAATAGGGAAAGGCGGGACCGTGGAAGCGGAGATCAACACGCTCTTGTTCGGTCAGATGCTCGAAATCGAACTTCGCAATTCCGGTTGCGGCATCGGCGTCGATGACAATGCTTTTCATCGACGAGCCCGGCTGCTCCGGCCTCAGGGCGATGCGGGAGAAGCTGTTCCAGCGGACGAATTCCTCGCCGGTCAGTTCCATGCCTTTCGCAAAGCGAACATCAATCAGGTGTTTCTTCGCGTTATAGGTGATTAGCGCAACCAGCAGCAAGGCCAGTGAGACTGCAATGATGCGGCCTCGTGCCGACCTGGCCATATTGAACCAAACTGCTCCCGACACAGCGAACAAGACGGCAGCGACAATCACTGTATTCGGACCGCCGATCCAATCGAGCAGCTTCACCAACACCGCGCAGCCTGCGGCGGCGCCCATCAAGTCAAAGAAATAGACCTTGTCCACGCGTTCCACCGTGCTCGCGATCACGAGCGACAGAATCGTGCCCGAAAGCAGAAAGGGAACCGCGCACGCGAAGTACACGACCATCAGCTTGAAACTCATCAGCGAGCCATTTTGCGACAACAGGAACTTCAAGCACGCGACGATGACAACTCCGTTCACCCCGGCGATGGCGCCCAGTTTTTGGAACAGAGAGCCCGGCCAACCGGCCACGACATAGGAGAACACACCGCCCGCGCCCAGACCAAAAAGGGCCACTGAGATAGCCAGAAATGCGAAGTGATAGTAGAAAACGACTGAAAACACACGAGTCAGTGATAACTCGAGCAGCAGCGTCGCCAACGTCGTAACCGCTACTCCGAAGTAGATCTGCGGCCAACTGCGTCGCTCGCCGGTGGTGAACGTTTCCTGTCGAAGAGAATCGAGGGGTGACAAACTCTTATGTTAAAGGACGTGCCGGTAACGGGTCGGGGTCCATTCGTTTTTTCATCCCGTTTTTGGCATCTCGTTACGAATGGATTGAGAATGTTAATCGAGATAGGCGACAATGCGCTTCGCGATACGCCCGCAAGCCTTACCGTCTCCATAAGGGTTATGCAAGCGAGCCATGCGCCGGTAATCCGCCTCGTCGTCAAGCAAACGAACTGTTTCCTGGACAATACGTTCTGTATTCGTTCCAACGAGCTTCACCGTACCGGCCTCCACCGCCTCGGGCCGTTCTGTCTTGTCGCGTAGAACCAAAACCGGCTTGCCGAGCGACGGGCCTTCCTCTTGAATGCCTCCGGAATCGGTGATCAGAATCCACGCTCGCTGCATGAGGTTCACGAACGGCACATAGTCCAGAGGCTCCAGAAAAAGGATATTGGGATGATTCTCGAGGCGTGAAAGCACGGTGCTCCGCACGCTGGGGTTCAGGTGGACCGGCCAAACGACCTGGACATCATCGCGCGAGGCGAGGGAACCGATCGCATCGCAAATCCTCTCAAAGCCGGCGCCGAAACTCTCGCGCCGGTGCGCGGTCACCACCACCAGCTTCCTGGTGGCGTCCAACGGCAGCGGGTTCACTGCCAGCCGACCAGCGAGCAGTCCGTCACGAACCCAGATGGCCGCGTCAATGCCGGTGTTTCCTGTCACCGAAATCGAGTCCTTGGGGACGCCCTCTGCCTCCAGGTTACGGGCCGCCCATGGCGTCGCCGCGAAGTGGAGATCAGCGAGGCGAGACGTGAGAAGGCGGTTCATCTCCTCAGGAAACGGAGACTTTAGATCAAAGGTCCGGAGACCAGCTTCAACGTGGGCCACTGGCACTCCCGCGTAGAAGGCCGAGAGCGTGCCGCAGAACGTTGTGGTGGTATCGCCTTGCACAACAACCATCGACGGACGGACCTCAGCCATTACTGGCTCGAGGGCGGCGATCAACCGGGACGTGAGGCCAGATAGAGACTGGCCTGGCTGCATGACGTTGAGATCGATATCAGGGTGGACGTCAAACGTCTCCAGCACCTGATCGAGCATCTGCCGGTGTTGGGCGGTGACGCAAACCACGGGCTCAATTTTGTGCTCGGGGGCCATAGCGCGCAACTCGCGCACCACGGGACAAAGTTTGATCGCTTCAGGACGAGTTCCGAAGATCACCAGAACCTGGGAACGAGCCGTGACACGTTTGTTGGGGGGGGTGGAACTACTTGTGACGGTAGGTAATGCGTCCCTTGGTGAGGTCATATGGCGACATCTCCAATGTGACGCGATCGCCGGCTAGCACTCGAATGCGGTTGCGCCTAAGCTTGCCTGCCAGGTGAGCCAGGACTGTTCTATCTTGATCGAGCTGCACGCTGAAAAGTCCGCTTGGGAACTTTTCAACTACGGTTCCAGTGACTTCAATACTATCTTCTTTACTCATTCGCCTCTTTTGGGAAGTGTGCGGCGCACACAACACTGCATGCGCCGCTCACCCTTGATTATACAGAAAGTGAGTTTTTTTCCGAGGGATTACACGCTCATCTGGCCGTGCGCGAAAACCCCATCCGAGGAAGCGGGAGGCGTCGCGGAAGAACAAACCCACGGCTGAGCGGCATCGGGCGTAGGTAATAAGTAGTAAAGAACGTTCATTCGAAGCTTAAAATGTTTTAACCTGTGGACGGGCCTTCGCGCGGTGGTTGCCGGGGGCACCAACGCTGTGAGTCTCGAAACCCGACGTGAACTGCTTTGACGAAACAAGAATTTCTTCACAAGAATGTCATGATCACCGGTGGCGGCCGGGGAATCGGCAAGCGCCTGGCTCTGGGATTCTTCCAGCGAGGCGCGCGTATTGCGCTAGTTGCACGCAGCAAGGCCGAACTGGACTTGGCCCACATTGAGATTGAACAATCAGGCGGCAATGCCTTGCGCCTTCTCGCAGACGTAACAGACCCGGAACAGATCGCGGTCGCCGTGGACCGCGCCCGTGTCAAGTTTGGCGGTTCCATCGATATTCTGATTTGCGCCGCGGCGGTTCCAGGCCCATTAAACTCGTTTGTGCAATCGTCATTAAAGTTGTGGACTGAGGCTCTTCACATCAATCTGATGGGAGTGGTGCACTCATGTAGGGCGGTCTTGCCGAGCATGGTGGAACGCCGTTCGGGAAAGATCATCGCGCTGGGTTGCACGACCGATGCTCACCCAACCTCCGGCTTCTCTGCTTACCACACCTCAAAGGCCGCCATCGTACATTTCGTCGAGGCGCTGGCGGGCGAAGTCCTTGACTACAATATTCAGATCAACTGCCTGGATCCCGGAAGCGCTTACACCAACTTCACAGACGAGGTTATTCGCGCCGCCAACCGGCTCGATCACGAAGTTGTCGCCAAAGCGCTGGAAGTTCGCCGCACCGGTGGCACATCCCCCGACCTCCAACTAGATGTTGCCGCATTCCTCGCCTCCGAAGCCTCCAACCACCTAACGGGCAAACTGATTCATGTGACGGACGATTGGCGGAAGCTAAAGAACCACACGCTGAGACCGGATCAGTACACGCTTCGGCGCTCCTTGAAATAGCCGCAAGGCCCGTTGGCGTTGATTCCTAGTTAAGTTAGGAACTCTGCGTTAAGTGGGGCTGATGAGTCCGTGCGAGAACTCCATCACAGAACCGCGAGCGTCAGCAAGCGGATAGAGACGGAACCGTGAGCGTGGCGCGCGCGGTGCAGAAGCTTCAGAAATCCGCTTGCTGGCTCCGAGGCGGAGAGCACGCGCGCGGCTCTGTGCTGAGGGTCCGCTTGCTCAGCAGGGGGATAGCACCTGTTCGATCAGGGGAATTCCATCTTGTGGAAGTCCACGCCGAACGACGGGCTGGTTCGTGTGCCGGTAATCTTGATTGGCAGTACCGTGCCGGCACCGTCTTTGGCGAAGAAGGGATCCGCTAGTTTCAGCAGCTTCGACTTGAACCCGGTTGTCATCTGCGACAAGTGGGCATCGAGCTTGGCCTTCCCGTGCAGATCGATGTCTTCCGCGTGGAGTCCATATGTGCCGTTGAGAAGAATGTGCGCGCCCGGAACACTGAATTGAAAGTCCGTCAATGTGAGTGTACCGGCGTGGAGGGCAAAATGGGCGCCCAGGTCGGACGTAATCGACTTGTCATCGGCTGCCTTCTGAGCCTCCGTGACTTCGCCCCGGCTTCGCCGACTGAGCGCCTCCAGCTTGGACTGAATATTCGGATCGGTGAAACGCGCGGCGGCGACTATGAATTGGCCATTCAGGATTAGCTTGCTCATCACGTCTTGCTGGCCTGGAGGTAGAACGAACTCGGTGTTGAAGCGGGTCGGTCCGGTCATGACCGGCTTGTCCGTCTTCACACAGAGCCGCGTCAAGTCCTCTATGCGCCCCGCCTTAGTTTCCACGTGCAGGCTAACCGTCTTGCCTTTCACCCCCGGCTGCCCCGCGACAGTGCCGCGGCAAATGAGGTCTGTCTGCAGGAATTTGGCCTTCACCGGTTCAAGTGCCGTGTCCCCGGTTGTGCCGTCGACGATGGCGTGAAACTTGGTCGTCAGGCGTACTTTGTACGCTCCAGTGTTTACCTCGAAATCCGGCGTGTCGGTGGTACCATCCACAACGATGTGATTAAGCGTGCCCTCATACCGGCCAACCGAGGAAAGAATGCCGGAAATGCCAGTGAACGCCGCCAGGTCGGCATGAGCAAAAGTGTAATCGCCTGATACGGGAGTGGCGCCCAAGTCGTCCTTCTGCCATGGGCCAAACGCGCCCTTGCTTTCAATGAACCCGGGCGGCTTCGCGTCGGTCAACGTAGCAACAAAGGCCATGGGTTGATTCAGGCCGACAGAGTTCATTCTCAATTTATGAATGAGGAACTCCATCGGCTCCCTTCCCTCCTGCCGGGGCAGGATTTTCAGTATTGTTCCGTCAGCTATTAATTCACCAATTTCAAATGGGAAGTGATTGTCGGAGGCCGGCTGTATGGGATGCTTCGGCGCTTGAGCCGCGGAATCGGCTGAGTTTGCTTTCTTGAATCCGGGCGGCACCTGAATGACTAAGCCCTCGAGACGCACGTTCCTCACCAGATGGTTCGCCGCGCCAATCATAGTGGCGAAATCGGCGTCGGCTGTAAATCGCTGGATTGTGATCAACGGCGGCACGTCGGTGCGGTGTTTGTGATGGACAGTCAGCCCGTAGCCCTCAATGTGGGGCGCTGGAAGCAGCTGAATGTCCAGCCTGTCCAGCTTCACGTCGCTGTCGAAGCGGTCGGCGACCACTTTCTCGACGCGGGCCTTTACCGTTGGGCCCATGCGGAAGTTCAGCCAAATCAGCACAAGCAGAAGACCCGTGCCTAGTCCGGCTGATACGGCCAGGACAATTATCAGAATGCGGTGCGATTGAAAGAAAGCCATACGTTCAAGCTGGGCGTCGTAATCAGGTCTCACCTTCGACACAAGCAACTTTCGAGTGTCTTTCTTAATGCTACAGTTCGTAGTATTAACGAGCGGCCCGGGAGGTCTTTCATGCATTTTAGAAACTGTCGAACGGCAATACGCGTGCTGGTTGCTCTCTGCATCGTGGTCATCACACTACTCGCTCAAGAGAAGGTGGACCTGACGGTAGTGAACAAGATCAAGGGTGAGGCTTTCCAGAACTCGCAGGTAATGGATCACCTGTTCTATTTGACGGACGTCTATGGTCCACGTCTCACGAACTCGCCCGGGCATCGCGCGGCCGCTGAATGGGTTGTGAAACGCCTTCAGAGCTATGGACTCCAGAACGTTCATCTCGAAAAATGGTCGGACTTCGGACAGAGCTGGAAACTGACCCATTTCGCCGCTCACCTCTTAGAGCCTCAGTACCAGCCGCTCATCGGCTTTCCGCTGGCGTGGACCCCTGGCACCGCCGGCGTGGTGACGGGCGAGCCAGTGTTGGCCGTCATCAACACGGAAGCTGACTTCGACAAGTTCAGAGGCAAGCTGAAGGGCAAGGTGGTGCTCACAATGGAGCCGAAGCAGATTGAGCCGATTACGGAACCGATGTCGCGCCGCTGGACCAACGAAGAGTTGGCGGCCCGAGCGAATGTTATCGACCCGTCGCGCACGAATCTGTTTGGCCCTGCACCGGCGGCAGCCCGCCCGGCAACTCCGCCGTTGAGCCGCGAAGAAGCGGCTGCCCGAAAAAACAAGATCAACCAGTTCCTGAAGGACGAAGGCGCCCTGGTTGTCCTGCAATACGGCACCAACGGCGATGGCGGCACCGTCTTCGCTACGGCCGGTGGCTCGCGCGATCCGAAGGACCCCATTCCTCCGCCGATAGTCGCGATTACACCGGAGCATTACAACCGGATCGCCCGGCTCATCGAGCACAAGATTCCGGTGAAGCTCGAGTTTGATATTCGCACCGAATTCCTGAATGACACCACCGACTCTTTCAACGTGGTCGGCGACATCCCGGGCACTACGAAGAAAGACGAGCTGGTGATGCTGGGTGCACACCTGGATTCATGGCATGGGGCCACTGGTGCTACCGACAACGCCACAGGCAGCTCGGTTGCTATTGAGGCGGTTCGCATTCTAAAGACCCTGAATCTGCCCATGGCTCGCACCGTGAGGATCGCACTCTGGGGCGGCGAGGAAGAAGGATTGCTTGGGTCGATTGCCTACGTGCAGGAGCATTTCGCCAACCGCAACACCATGCAGCCCAGCGCCGATTACAGTAAGCTCTCTGCCTATTACAACGACGATACGGGAACCGGCCGATTTCGTGGCATCAGCGTCGGCGGAAACGATATGGTGAAGCCCATCTTCGAAGCGTGGCTGGAGCCGTTCCACGATCTGGGCGCAACGGTTGTGCTGGGCGTGACCTCGCCTCCCACCGTGCGGCCCGGCGGAACGGATCACACTTCGTTCACCTGGATCGGCCTCCCGGGGTTCAGCTTCGTGCAGGACCCGATGGAGTACGGAACGCGGACGCATCACTCCAATATGGATTTCTACGACCGCGTTCAAAAGGGCGACGTGATGCAGGCCTCCGCCATCATGGCATGGTTCGTCTACAACACAGCCGTGCGGCCGGAGATGCTGCCGCGGGTGCCTATGCCGAAGCCACTGCCGAAGCAACCGCAGCCGACAAACAGCACTCAATAGGCCGTGAGAGAAGGCTCGCGCAGTAGCCCGCTACTTCGATAACGTGTAATTCACGTGGATATCCGTGATCACGGCGACCGGCTCGCCATTCAGCAGCGTGGGGGTGTATCGCCACTGACGCACGGCTTCGAGGGCCGATTGCGACAGATCGTCGCTCGGTGACGAGACGACTCGAACGTCTACCGGCACGCCCTCCGCGGAGAGCGTCGCTTCGAGTTGCACTAAACCTTGAATGCCAGCCGCTTTGGCCGACGGCGGATACACGGGGGTCACTTTGGTGATGATCTTCCCTTGCTGCACATCGCCGGGAACGCGAATCTGGTCAGGCTTGCTGGCTGGATGTTGCGCGGTGTCTCCCAACGTCATGCCACGATCCACTTTGGAATCGTCTTGCACTTTGAATTCGCGGTAGAGGGCAGGAAATCCTGGCTTCTCGATCCGCAGAATATACTGGCCTGCCGGCAGGCTCTCGAACACGAACTTGCCGTCGAAGGATGTCGTTGCCTCCAACTTCGCGGCGGTGTCCGCGTTGAGGATGGACGCTTTCGCGTTGGGTACCGGAGCGCCATTCGCATCGAACAGCGAGCCTCCAATGGTGGCGGCCGAAAGACCTGCTGATGCCAGCAGGCCGGAAAGAACAGTGCGTCGCAGGGTAAACATTGATGAACTCCTTTGTGGGCTTTCTGATTGCGGGAATGTGACGGGCTCAGGGAAGACGGTCAAGGCGGAAGCGGCTATCGCCACTACGGAGACGCACACCAGTGCGGCGGCGAGCCTGCGCAGGGCGGGTGGCTTCGAACCCGGTTGGGCAGCGAGAATCAAGTGCAGACGGCCGGCCAGATCACCGCGCCTCGCCATCGTGATGCCCGCGGCGGCGAGCGGCGCGGCGGCCCGAAAGTCCTTCGCCATAGCGAGCAACTCGGCGGCGTAATCGGACGCCCGCACGCCGCACTCCACCACCAGTTCGTCGCACGCCCGTTCGCTTTCCTGCCGGAGGCTCCGCCGGCTGATCCAGGAAAGCGGCTGGAACCACCACAAGGCGGTGGTCAGATGAGCGAAGAGCTGCGACGCGACGTCACGCCGCTGGATATGTGCCAGCTCATGCAACAGAACGGCTCGCTGCCGCGGCCACGTCCATGTCAGGCACTCCTCCGGCAACACGATCTTTGGACGCCGCAGACCGAATGTCATCGGCATCACTGGTCCCGCCATCAGCAGTAGCTGCGGAATCCGAGTCAGGCCGAGGCTGCTGCACGACTCCTCGAGCATGTCATTGAGCGGCGCGGCGATGAGAATATTTGCTTGGTGGCGCAATTGCCGCAAACGCACCAATCCGTAGAGCAGAGGGCCAATCGTAATCACGACGCCCGCCAGCCAGATGACGATGGGGACGTAGATCATTACGTGCGAAGGTGGGGCGCTCACCACCACACTCCGAAACGTCTGGCGGATTTCAACTTCTCCCTGGGCGGCAGTTGCCGGCCAGAACACGGGAATCGAGGGCAGAATTCCCGAGAAGAGCGGCCACGCGATCAACAGTCCAAAGGCAAAAAGAAGCAAACCGTGTTTCTGAGCGGCGGGCGAGCGGCGAAGGCATCGGCGCAGAATCTCGGCGCCTAAAAGGATGGCGCCGGAACGAACCAGCAGGCTCAGAAGCGGCAACATCAGCGCCCCTCCTGACGAGCCTTCTCGATCAGCGCAGCAAGCTTGTCGAAGTCTTCGGGCGAGAGGTTGTTCGCGGAAACATCCAGCAACGTCGTCACCGCCTGTTCCGCCGACCCATCGAAGAACGTGTTGAGCATGTGCAATGCGGCCGAGCGTCGCGCCTTGTCCCGCGGCACAACAGGTATGAATACGTACCGCAAGTCCTTGGCTTCGTGCCGGACATGCTTCTTGTCTTCCAACACGCGCAACATCGCACGAACAGCGGAATAGCCAGGGGGATCAGGCAGTTCTTCCAGTATCTCAGCGGCCGTAGCCCGCCCGCGCCGGTAAAGCACGTCCATGATCTGGCGTTCCCTACGGCTGAGTTTATGCTGCATGCCTAGCACCATGCTAGAAAAATAGCACTAAGAATAGACGCTGTCAAGGGGGCTCGCGCGCTGACGAGCCGGTTTGATAACTTCAGCACGGAACCGCGCGTCAGCTAGCGGACATTAAACAACCGAATACACGGCCTTTGGAACCGCTATTCCGTTCGCAGCGCGTCCATTGGGTTTACTGATGCGGCCCTGCGTGCCGGCACGAAGCTCGCCAGCAAGGCGGCCAGGCCCAGTACAGCCGCCACGCCAACCAGGGTCGGGATATCCCAGTTGCTAACCCCAAATAGCATCTTCCGCGCCAGCGCTGCGGCGGTGATGGCCGCAACCGCCCCGACGCCAATCCCCAGTGCCACCAGCCATCCGGCCTCCTTCAAAATCATTCGGTAGACAGAGCGCTGCTCCGCGCCCATAGCCATGCGCACACCGATTTCACGCGTTCGCTGGCTCACGGAATGCGCAATCACGCCGTACAGCCCAACCACTCCCAACAGCAGCGCCGTTAAGGCGAAGGCTCCTACCAGCCAAGCGGATGAGCGGTGCAAGTAGGCCGTCATCGAGTTGCCGATGCGTCCCTTCATGGTCGCCTCGTCCGACGTTCCAAGATCACTGTGAAGCTGGTGAATCGCGCGGCCCAGCGCCGGAAGTACTGACCCTGGTTCTTGGGAGGTGCGTACAACCACCGCGAAGTAGGTGGTTGGGTCTTGATTGAAAGGGTGATACTCGGCCGGCCAAATGTCCGAATCGAGAGCGCCTTCCTTGATGTCGTCGACGACTCCGATAATCGTCTTGATCGACTTGGGCGTCAGGCTGGTGTCGCCGACCTGCTTGCCGATGGGATTTTCGCCCGGGAAATACTTCTTCGCCAGTGCCTGATTGATGATCATCACTTTCGCTTGAGATTCGTCCTCGGCGTCGGTAAAGTAGCGGCCGCGCAACAGAGTTGCGCCGATGGTGCGGAAATAATCAGAACTTACGTCCCGCTCGTTCACTTCAATATGTTTGCCGTCGTAGGGCCTGCCCACGAAGCGAATCCAGTCCGTGTTCCCGTTGTAGCTGACCGGCAGCATCGATGCGATCGCCGCAGCCTCCACGCCAGGCAGCGTTTTCACCTTACTGACTATCTCCCGCCCCAGCGCGATGCTCTGTTCGTCCTTGCCGTAATGGACGTCCGGCGCCGCCACAGTGATCGTAGCTAGTTGATCCGCCTGGAAGCCAAGTTCAACGTGTAGCAGGCGGTACAGGCTCTTGCCGAACAGCCCCGCGCCGACCAGCAGCACCATGGCAGTCGCCAGTTCAACCACAACCAGACGCGAGCCCAGCCGTCTCCACGCCTTTCCCGCCGAGCCGCGGCTCCCCTCCGACAGGCCATCCTGCAGCCGCGATGCAGAGAGATGCAGCACTGGCGTAGCTGAAAACAGCACTAGCGCCAGCAGCATTGCCACGCCCGCAAAGGCGAGAACGCGTGCATTCAAGCCAAGATCGGACAGGAAGGGCATGCCGGGTCTCATGATGGCAGGAATCAGGGTCTTCAAGGCCCGCATCGCCCAGTCCGCGAGTAACAAGCCAAATGCGCCTGCCGCAAGAACCAGCACCAGAGCCTCGCTCACAAATTGGGTCACCTGCCTGGTCAGGGACGCACCCAGGGCGCTCCGGACTGCCATCTCGCGTCTACGGCCTTCACAGCGCAGAAGTACCAAGCCCGCGACATTGACGCAAGCAATCAGGAGCAACAGCCCTGCTCCGCTCAACAGCAGCAGCAGGATGGGACGAAGAGAAAAGACGATAACGTCGGAGAGCGGCATCACGCTGGCGCCTTGTCCGCGGTTGTCATCCGGATACTGCTCTTCAAGCCGCTTGGCGATCGCCGCCGTGTTGGCCAAAGCGTCTGGGAACGACACGCCCTCCTTTAGGCGGGCAACGCCATCCAGACTGTGACAGCTCCGCCTTTTGAAGCATTGGTTCGACGGGTCTATCGTCGTCCAGAACTCGGCCTTGCCGAGTTGCGCAAAGTGAAAGTCCGATGGCAATACGCCGATGATGGTGTAAACCTCGCCGCTCAACTTGACGGACTGGCCTAAGACAGTGCTTCTCCCGCCAAACCGCTGCTGCCAGGTGTCGAAGCTCAGCATCACCACGCGCGGGCCGCCAGGCGCTTCTTCGCTCGGAGAGAAGTCCCGGCCCAAGACCGGGTTTACGCGTAGCGTGCGAAAGAATCCGGAACTGACACGTCCGGCCTGCGTGGGTTCGGCTCCCGAAGGCGTATCTACGAGGAAGCCATCGCCGGTGAAGACGTCCAGCGACGTAAACACCGTGTTCAACCGTTTCCAGTCCTGATAATCGGGATAGGAGAGGTTCGCGCGCGGAAATCCGGGCGCGGTTTCCGTCACGGCGGCGATCCTCAGCGGATCCGGGTACGGAAGAGGCTTGATCAACGCCGCATCCACAAAAGCAAAGATCGCGATGCTTGCGCACATTCCTAACGCGAGCACAACCACCGCCGTGGCTGCAAACCCCGGATTCTTCCGCAGCTGCCGGAGAGTGAATCGCACATCCAGAGCCAGATGCTCCAGGAACGGCGCGGTACTTCGGTCGCGGCAGGCCTCTTTCACGCTCACCTGGCCGCCCAGTTTCAGCATCGCCTCACGGCGTGCCTGCTCCGGTGTCATGCCGGCGCGCAGGTTGTCGGCGGTATGCATGGCGAGATGACTTTCAAGCTCTTCGGCTATCTCCTTTTCAAGCCGCGCCTTGCCGAACAGTCCGGCCAGCCTGATCGTCCACGCTCTCAGCGTCGTCATGCCTGCTCCTCGCCAGGGGTCAAAAAACGTGCCAGAATCGAGGTCGCCTCGTTCCATTGCTGCGCTTCGCGTTCCAATTGTTTCCGGCCCGAGCGCGTCAACTTGTAGAACTTGGCCTTCCGGTTGTTTTCCGACGTTCCCCATTCCGATGCGATCGAACCCTCCTGCTCCAGCTTGAGCAGGGCCGGGTAGAGGGTTCCATAGTTGAGCGTTAGCAAGTTGCCGCTGGTCTGCTCAATGCGTCGCGCAATCCCGTATCCGTGCAGAGGTCCCAGTGTTTCCAAGGTCTTCAAGACCATCAAAGCCAGCGTCCCTTGCCAAACATCGGTTTTGTTCTCTGCACTCATATTGGCGTCCCATAGATATATTGGCATGCTTCTTATTGGGAAGCAATAGGAACAACTCGCCCTGTTGCAGTTCAGCCCAATCGGCGCGTAACATCCGCTGCCTTGCAATCGCCCTGATAAGCGAGCCCGTTCCACAAGACTTTTGATATCGTAAGGGCGAGTTGAGTTGGCTTCCGCCTAGTCTGCAGGGCAGGCCGGCTGCCTCAACAAAATGAAGGAGTTCCGATGTCCCTAGATACCCCTCTGGAATCTTCCCGCCGCCATTTCTTGCGCAGTTCAGCCGTCGGAGCCGCTGTCGCGCTTGGCCCTTCCTGGCTGCCGGCACTGGGAGCCACCGACAAAGTGAACGTGGCTTGGATCGGGACGGGCACCCGTGGAAACTACCTGATGGACATGTTCTATGACGGCGGGGCTTCCTCCATGGGCAACGTGGTGGCCATTTGCGATGCCTACCAGGGCTATCAACTGCGATCTAAGGATAAAGTCGCTTCAAAAGAAGGAAAGAATCCTAAGATCTACGCCGACTACCGCGAGCTTTTGGCGGATCCCAGCATCGATGCAGTGGTGATCGCCACACCCGAGCACCTGCACTATCCAATGGCCATGGCCGCCATCGCCGCAAAGAAAAATATCTATCTCGAAAAACCTCTCGCGCACACCATTGAACAGGGCGAGGAACTGGTTAAGGCAGCCAATGCTTCCGGCAAGATCGTGCAGGTTGGCACGCAGAATCGCAGCAATTCGCTGTATCAGAAGGCCAAGGATATGGTTGACCAGGGCATGATCGGCAAAGTGCATTACGTGCGGGCCTTCTGGTATCGCAATGACGTGCCCGAGAGGCCCATCTGGCGCTATGCGATTCCGAAGGACGCCAGCCTTGAGAATACCGATTGGAACCGCTTCCTCGAAGGCGCCCCCAAACGCGCCTGGGATCCACAACGGTTCTATCAATGGCGGCTGTATTGGGATTACTCCAGCGGCATCCCGACGGACTTGCTGGTTCACCAGACCGATATTACGAACTTCGTCTGCGGCAAAACGACTCCGCTTTCCTGTGTGGCCTCGGGCGGCGTGTACCGGTGGGTGGATGACCGTGACTGCCCCGACACGTTCAGTGCGATCTACGAATATCCCGACAGGTTCCACATCCTGTACAGCAGTTACTTCGGCAACGAACACTATGGTTACGGCGAGCAGTTCATGGGCGACGAAGGCACGATCGAAGTGAACAGCCGCCAGCACCTCTACTTCTATCCGGAACTTTATACGAATCAGTTGCGGAAAGGCGGTCATCCGGATTTGATTCCGGCAGCGGTACGCGCGCGTAAGCCAGAGGAGCTTCATCTCGAGGGTAACGACAACAAGGCCGTCCAAGCCCACATGAAGAACTGGATGGAGGGTGTAACCGCGCAAGGGAAGGTCATCGCTCCGCCGCACATGGGCCAGCAGGCCGCCATCGGGGGGCATCTAGCCACGTTGTCCTTCAAGAACCAGAAGAAGGTTCTTTGGGATGATGCAGCGCGGAAGTATAGCTTCGCCTGACTCTCGTGAATATTTCACTGTCCAGTAAGACCGCGCTCGTCACCGGCTCGGGACGTGGCATCGGTCGTGCCATTGCGACCCTGCTGGCTGAGGCCGGCGCTGCGGTTGTTTTGACCGACGTTGACGAAACGGTGCTGGCCGAAACAAAGTCGGCGCTCGAGGCATCCGGCGCTCGCGTTGCCGCCGTTGCGGGCGACCTGACCAAGCACGGCTTCCCGGGTCACGTGGTTAACGTGGCGGTTGAGCGCTTCGGATCGCTCGACATCATCGTCAACAACGCCGGCTACACCTGGGATAACGTCATCCAGAAGACGACGGACGAACAGTTTCAGGCGATGCTCGAAATCCACGCCGTCACGCCCTTTCGCATTCTCCGCGCAGCCTCGCATTGGATCCGCGAGACGGCTAAGAAGGAGTCAGCCGAAGGGCGCACGGTCATGCGAAAGGTAGTGAATATCACCTCCATATCCGGATTGGAAGGCAATGCCGGCCAGGCAGGATATGCGGCCGGCAAGGCGGCAGTGGTTGGGCTCACCAAGACGCTCGCCAGGGAATGGGGGCGTTACAACGTGACCGTGAACGCCGTGGGCTTCGGTCTCATCGATACCCGCTTAATCAAGCCCATGGACGACCCGGAGACGAACATCGAAGTCGGCGAGCGACAGGTGCGCGTCGGCATGCAGGCTCAAGCGCGAGACTTGGCCGCAAAGGAGATTCCGCTGGGCCGCCTTGGCACACCGGAAGATGCAGCCAAAGCCGTATTCTTCTTTTGCTCGCCGCTGTCCGACTACGTGACCGGCGAAGTCCTGATCTGCAGCGGCGGCTTTCACCTCTAGCTGCTACTTGGTTAGCACCAACTTCCTGGCCACGCCTGCCACCGACGGCACATCGGCCTTCACGACGTAGTACACCGTTGCATTCTTCCCGAACTTGGTTCCGCAGTTGAGCGTGAAGCTGCCGGCCTCATCGGCGCCTTCAATGCGGATGTCGTCGGGACTGGTGATCAGAAAGGTCAGCTCGCCCGAGGGCGTCTTCAGATGCAGGTGCTCGCCCTGGCCGTCGCAATCAATATAGGTCAGCACGCCGTCGACATGCTGTTGCTCTTCGCGCCCAAGGCGATTCAGCAGGCCGGCGGGCACTGGATCGTCATCCTGCGTTGCCAGGCCGCTTTTCGGATTGTTATTACTGGTGGCCGGATCCTCGCTTGGCAATGCTTCCTGATTCCGCAGCGATTGCTTCAGTCGATCGAGCTTCGCGAGTTCAGCCAGGAACTGTTCCGCTGTTTGCACTTGGGTCTCCGTCTTCGCATACTTCCTTGCAAGTTCCCAGTCCTTACGCGATTCAACCTCGTCGCCCAAACGCAGTTTGGCGTAACCGGATGCTGAATAGAATAGGTATGCCATTTCGGGCTTTACTGTCTTCACCTCCGCGAACTGGGTTAAGGCCGCGCTGTATCTCTGCTCATCAACGAAAGCCACGCCCAACCGCACGTGCGTTTCCGAATCTTCGGGCTTCAGTTCGACAACCCTCTGTAGCATGGCAATCAGATTCTTCGAGGGCCCGCCCAGTCGGTACTTGACTGCGATGCAGTTATTCAGCATCTGAACATTCTTAGAGCCGAGGGTGAACGCCTGCTCGCAGTGGTCCGCAGCGCCGCTCAAGTCCTGGCTTGCCAATGCAAGATCAAACCAGGTTTCCTCGACTTGTGGTTGGTCTGTATACTCCTTCGAAACACGCGTCAACGCTTCCTTCGCCCGGTCGAATCGGTGCACGCCGATCAAGAGGTCCGCCAACGTCAGCCGCAACTCCAGCTCATCCGCGGCAGCGACCTCAGTCTCCAGGTCCAATTTCTCGAATTTCACGTTTACCAGGCTGACCCGTACGGTATTGCCTGTCATGTAATGTCGCAGGTCGTCCATCACGGCGTGGGTATCCTTTCCGTAGACTGAGAACAACGCTGCTTCGGCGCTGGCGCCGTGGTTCATGGCAACGAGAAACTCAGGAAACTTGGGGCCGTATGGCGCCGAGAGCATCAACATGTGCGTCAATAGCCAGCTTTCGGCGTAAAAGACAGTCATCTTGTCTTTCTCGTTGTAGTAGGGCGAATTCGCTCCCACCGCGAACAAGGCCGGTAACTCCAGCCACTTGGTCTGCTGCAAGACCTGCAGCCGCCCTTCGATCGGCCTTCCCACCATGGTCTTGTCTCCGCGCGCTTCCAAGGTCGAATAGACATCGGCAAGACCCTCATTCAGCCACACCGGGAACTTGAATCCGGCGTGCTCCACAACGAGATGCGTATATTCATGGGCGGCAGCCATGAAATGCGCCTCCTCGACATCGCCCATCACGATGTAGTCGTGGCTCTCGTTCTTCAGGTAGAACGCCGCGGCTCCTTCGTTCAACCGGTACGGCTTGTAGTCCTTCTCGCCGTGGAAGGCCACAATCCGAACTCGCGTTTCAGATGTGCCGGACTCCATGGGCTTCTTGGTCGCCTGCCGGAAGAATGTGCGCACCTGCTCAAACTGCTGCAAGGCCTCTTTGGCGCGTTTCTCGCCGTTGGGCGTGAACATCTCGAAGTGGGACGTGGAAAGCTTGATCCACTTCTCCTCCGCATGCAGCGACACACAGGCCGGTAAGCCAAGTAGCAACAGAATGATCGCGCGCTGCATCGCCGCTCCCTACTATCTTGACTGGTTGAATGCGGCTACAGTTTCAGACGATTCTCTCCTGCCTGCAGCTCGTGACGCTGGCCGTGCCAAATGAATTCACCCGGCGTTCCGGCGGGCAGCTTCACGTGGGCTGTCAGCTTGCCATCATTCAAAGTCAGTTCCACTTCGATGCTACCCTTCGGGTGCGGGACGATGGCATGGAGGTCGCGCAGCTTCCCTAGATTCGGCGCAATGCGAACCCGGGCATAACCTGGTGCAGACGGTTCAATGCCGGCCACAGTCCGGAATATCTCGAAGTTGGGGCTTGCCCCCCAGGCATGGCAATCGGATCGCACATCGGGCCCAGACCACTCCGCCCAGGTCGTCAAGCCGTCCGCCAGCATTTCGCGCCACGGCCCTAACTGATCCAGGTAGCGGTCGCCCAGGCCGGCCTCACGCAGAGCGGCATTCACGTAAGCGCGGTAGTAGATGCTCGCCTGCGCAAGCGACTTGTCCGAGAGTGTTTTTTCCATGACGGCTCGTGTTTGATCGGCAGGTAGCAGATGGGCAAGTACCGCCAATGTATTCGCATGCTGCGAGAAGGTCCGGTGTGAGGGTTGATCCGCGAAGAGGCCGCGGCCGCGGTCCCAATCCGTCAACAGGATTGTGGTCTTCAGTTGATCGGCGGCGGCTTGATACTGGCCGGAAAGAGCTTTGCTGCCAAACGCTCCTTCCAGTTCGGCAGCCCATCGGTAAGCCAGCAGCAGCTGCAGATCGACTTCTGCCGACAACGATCCATCCTCTTCAGCCGGCGCCTCGCCATCCGGCCAAGCCTTCACCCAGTCGACGTAGTTCCACCACGGCATGCTCTTCAAAGAACCGTTGGGCCTCTGGTAATGCTGGTAAAACGAAAGCACGGCCTGCACGCCAGGAAGCATGTCCTTTACGAAGGCAGCGTCATCGACATGCATCCAGTAGTCGTGCACCATGCCGATCCACCAGAGCGAGAATGGTGGAATGTATTGGGGCAGATAGCTGGGCGCACGGCTGAGCGTGGCTCCTTCTGCCGTCCGCGAGGAGTTCAACAACGCAATTCCATTTCGCATCAGACGCGCATCGCCGGTCATGTAGAGCGACACCATCATCTGTATGCGCGCGTCGCCGGCGTATTGCAACTGCTCGTAGTACGGGCAGTCCATGTAGGTTTCGTGAGCACAGAGCCGCGCCGTGTGGAACCCGGTTTTGAGAATCTTGTCGATATCCTGCTGCGCGCTGGCGTCGCTTGTCGAAAACTGGGCGACGGCCTGGAACGGATAACCGGTATAGATGTCGCGTAAACCAGAAATCGTAATTGGCTCGCCGCCGGCCGTCACATCCAATTCGATGTACCGGTAGGTTCGCCAGAAGCGCGGTGCGAAAACCCGGTTCTCGCCGCCGTCCGGCAACAAGATGTCCTCGTAACCGTAGAATTGCTTCCCTTCTATGTCATTGCGGTTGCCTTTATCTGCGGGCCCTTGGCGAGAGCCCTTCCGGATGAACAGCGTCTCCGCGTAGCGGAGTCTCACATGTGCGTCTTTTCCGCCGCTCAGCGTCAATTCGGGGAAGGCGGTGGTTAGCTCGCCCCGATCCAACAGATAAGTCAGACTCGCACCCGCCGGAATGGTAATCGGGAAACCTCCGGGAGGGATGGCAGGCATCTTCGGGTCTAAGCCCTCGGTGTGCCACGGCCCCAGCGTTGATTTCCGCAGCTGCCATTGGGCGGCGGCTGTCATCTCCATGTCCGGGATCTCGCGGGGCACCAGCATCCATCGGTTCGGCCCGTCGCGAGAATCGCGCGGTGAGCCATGACTACCGCGCTGGGCTTCCTTCCAGCCCGAGTCGTCGTACTCCGGCTTTTCCCAGTTCCACGGATAAGCCTTTCCGTCTAGTTTTTCGTTGGCGGCGACGGCGTGGTAGCCCGTGATTTGATCGGGAGCGATCGGCACCGGCGCGTAGGCTTTATCGATCAGGTACTTCCAGGTCTTATCCGAATTCACCACGGCGTTCTCGGACTGGTCTGCCTGCAGCAGAAATCCTGTTTCGTTGGTTACCTGCGCAATCGCCTTGTACTGCCCGTCGTTCCACACGACGGCAGCCAGCACGTTCTTTCCGGCGTGCAGATGTGACGCGATGTCGATGGTCTCATAGCGCCAATGCGTCAGATCGCCGCGGGCCGGGCCCCAGGCGACGCGCTCGCCATTGACGAAGAGTTGGTACCGGTTGTCGCCGGTTACGTGTATCACGAACTGCGCGGGAACGGCCTGCAGATCAAACGTGCGGCGAAAGTGGTACACACCGTAGTCCTGCAGCGAAACACCTGGCGGTGCAATCCAATACGCGGGCCAAGCCTTGTTCACCAAATCAAGATCGCCGGCGGCCAGCGATTTCAAGCCGCCAAGCAGCAGTCCAGCCAGGATTGCGTAGCGTTTCATCACTTGATCTCCCCGTCCGTCATCGCGAATCGATAGATTCCGGATCCAACTTCGAGCGTCGTGTGGTCTTCGGCTTCGGTAACCGTGAGGATTCCCGCCGGCTTTGCCGCGGCAGTGATGGGCCGCCCTGATTCGGAGATCTGCGGATTCGCGAGTTTCAACTTCGGCAACACGACGGTCGCAGTGGCGCCCACCGGTACGGTCACGCTGAGCTCGTATCCGGTATCGACGCGCTTCCAGGCCGAACTCGAAACGCCTAGCGGCGTCTCCGTGGAGGCAGAGGCCCATTTCAAATCGTGGACCAGGTGCGGTTCGATCAGGATCTTCGCGTAGCCAGGCGCAGCCGCATTCAAGCCGGCCAGCGTGCGATAGAAAAATGTACCGGCACTCGCAAACATATGGTGGTTGTGCGAATTCATTTCCGGCCCAGTCCGCTCCTGCCAAAGCTCCCATAGCGTTGTCGCCCCATGGGACAACATGAACCCGTAGCCCGGATAATCAGGCTGCGTCAACACATCGTAAGCAAGATCCGCATTGCCATGGCTTGAGAGCACCGGGAACAGGTATTTGGTCGCCAGGATGCCCGTGGTGAGGTGAACGTTGTGATAGTAATTCAGGTCGTTCAGCAAATAGCCATAGACGCTGCCGGTCTCCTTCTTCGGAGGAACATCGGCATACAGAGCCAGCACCTGCGCGGCTTGTGAGCCCGGTTCATAGAACCCGTCGGGCGTGATGTATTTCTTGTGAAATCCGGCGCGCGCTTCCACCGCGTACTGGTGGTATGTTTCCGCATCTGCTTTCCTTCCGAGCACGTCGGCCGCAAGAGCAACCGTCTCCGCGCTAAGGATGTAGGAGAACGTCGCAGCCATTTTCTTGGGTATGCGGTCGATGGCTACCCAGTCGCCGAAGTATTCGTAATCCAGCACTCCTCCGGGAGCGTGCTTATGTAGAAAATCGGTCCAAGCCTTGATGCCGTCGTAGTTCTCCTTCAGCACCCGCGTGTCGCCGTAGTTCTCGTACATGAACTTCACTAACAGGGGGTAGACGAGGCCCCAGGATGGGTCGCCTACGCGATTCAGACCGAACTTGGCCACAAACGGAATCGTATTCGGCACTTCACCCTCGGCGCCCTGCGAATCGTGAATGTCGCGCAGGAAGTTCGTATAGAACGCCGGCATATCGAAGTTGAACATCGCGGTCTCAGCCGAGAGGTGCGCGTCTCCGGTCCAACCCAGCCGCTCGTCACGCTGATCGCAATCCGTGGGGATGCTTGCGAGGTTGGTCTTGATGCTCCAGGCAAACGCATGCTGCAAATCATTCAGCAGCGGCTTGGACGAAGCGAAGTTACCGATGGTCCGCACCGCGTTGTGAACTTCGCGGCCACGAATAGTCTCCAAGCTTGGCGTGCCAGGGTAGCCCGTCAGTTCCACATAGCGGAATCCGTGATAGGTGAAGTGCGCCTCGTATTCCTCTTCTTCTCCGCCGCCCTTGAGGATGTACAGGTCGGTGGACTTCGCGCTGCGCAGGTTCTCCACGTTAATGGTTCCGTCGGGGTTCTCCACTTCCGCATACCGGATACGGACTTTCGCGCCCCTAGGCCCGGTCACCTTGAGCAGCGCCCAGCCGCTGAAGTTCTGGCCGAAGTCGTACACATAAACGCCAGCTGCCGGCTCAGACAGCTTGTGTGGAATCAGCGTATCCACTACTTCAATCGGCGCCATCGATTCCGACGAGAGCACCACGCCCGGCAACTCGGCAACGGTACATGCTACGCCGCCTTCGCCGAACCAGTTGCGATCCCAACCTTCCACTTCAAGCCGGGCATCGTAGGTCTCGCCGTCATAAATGTCGTCCATCACAATCGGGCTGCTCATCGCGCGCCAGTCGGCACCCGATGTAAAGACAAACGGCGTTCCATCTTCGTACTCGCCCTGCAGCTGCAAGATGAGCTTTATCGTAGGGTGGTACATCTTGCCGTACCAGGCACGGCCCAGCAGTGCCGCCAATGAATTGAACCCCGGTTGCAGCAGGGTGGTGACGTCGTAAGTCGAGTAAAGAACGCGCTTGGTGAAGTCAGTCCAGGCCGGGTCGAGTACACGGTTTCCCACACGCCGGCCATTGATATGAAGTTCGTAGTAGCCAGTCGCCGCAACGAATACACGCGCGCGTTTCACAGGCTTCGCCAGATCAATCGAGTTTCGCAGCAGCGTGCCGCCAGTGATCCAGTGCGCTTTCCAGTCACTCTGCTTCAACAATCCGGTGCTGAACGTCGCGGGCCGGCTCCAGTCACCCTCTTTGCCGTTAGCGTCCCAATAGCGCACTCGCCAGAAATAGGCGTGGTCGGAGACCAGCGGCCGGCCGGCATACTCAACCTGTGTCGATGCTCCCGATACGACCTTGCCGGAATCCCACGCATCGGCCTTCGCCAGTTCGGGTGACGAAGCGACTTGAATCTGATACGCCGTTTGTTTCTGATCGCGGTCGGTGTGATTCAGAATCCAAGCCAACCGTGGCGCGGTAACATCAATCGCCACGGGATTCTCCAGATACTCAACCCGCAGATGCGACGGAGGAAGCGGCTGAGCGAACAGTGAAGAAGCGGCGCAGAATATCGCAGAGAGAAGCAGCAGCGTTTGACGTGACAAGGAGGCTCCAGAGATAGCAGTCACGTGGATGTTACTACACGGGCGCGACAGCCAACATAGGCCGCACATGCTAGACGAAAAGCTCGGCTGTGTTTTCGCTGGGTCATTGTAGAGTTTCCGAGGCGGGTGCGTCCGCTCCCTCACGGTCACGGCTCCGCTTGGTTTGCGCGCGGTTGCTCTGAAAACAGGTGTTGTTGATCTGGGGACAGGCTCGCTGTGTCCACGCGGCGACGGGCTTCGGTGACGCGATACGGAGATGTGTGCGCGCCTTGGGACACAGGTGCCTGTCCCAGGTCGGCATCCGTTTTCAT
>JBAUOG010000753.1:0-1778 GCA_049579625.1 Bryobacteraceae bacterium | reverse complement strand
CCGAACCGGTAACCGAACTACTCCTTCGCTGGAGGGCCGGAGACGAAGAGTGTCTGCACGAACTGGTTCCACTCATCGAAAGCGAATTGCGGCGAATCGCGCATCGCTACATGCGGATGGAACGCCGCGGCCATACCTTGCAGACCACGGCGCTCGTCAACGAGGCCTACCTCAAGCTGGTCGACCAGGAAGTGGATTGGCAGAACAGAGCGCAGTTTATGGGCGTCGCCGCGCGGCTGATGCGCCAAATCCTGGTGGATCATGCGCGCGAGTTGTGCCGGGGGAAGAGGGGCGGCGGAAAGCACGCGCTTCCGCTCAATGAGGGCCTTGTTTTCTCGCCGGCGAAGTCGGCCGCGTTGGTGGCGCTGGACGACGCGCTCAGTGAACTCGCAGGTTTCGACCCTCGCAAGGCGCAGATTGTGGAACTTCGTTACTTCGGCGGGATGAGCGTCGAAGAGACAGCGGAGGTGCTCGGCGTGCATCCGAACACGGTGATTCGCGATTTCGGCCTGGCGAAGGTATGGCTGAAGCGCGAACTCAGCCCGAAGGACGCCGATGCAGGCTGACCTCTGGAAGAGAGTTGAGGAGTTGTATCAGGCCGCGATGGTGCTGCCGCCGGAGCAGCGCGCGGATTTTCTTTCGAAGAGCTGTGGTGATGATGTGCGGCTCCGTGAGGAAGTGCAATCGCTGCTGGATGCCGCACCCGGCGCGGAGTCGTTTCTTGAGGACTCGCCCGTCTCTGTTGCTCCGTCACTGAAGCCTGGCCAGAAGATCGGGCACTTCGAGATCATGGCTCCCCTAGGCCGGGGAGGCATGGGCGAGGTTTGGAAAGCCCGCGATTTGCAACTCGGCCGCCTCGTGGCGCTGAAGTTCCTGCCTACTGAAATGGCACGCGACCGGACGGCGGTGGAGCGCTTCGGGCGGGAAGCCCGTGCCGCGGCGGCGATCAATCATCCGAACATCTGCACCATCTACGAAGTCGGCGAACACGAGAGTCATCCCTTTCTGGCGATGGAGTTGCTCGATGGCGAAACGCTGAAGCATCGCATCCGGGGCAAACCCGTTCCGCTCGACGCGCTGCTTAACTGGGCGATTCAGATCACCGACGGCCTCGATGCTGCGCACACACGCAGCATCGTCCACCGCGACATCAAGCCTGCCAATCTGTTCCTAACAACAAGTGGGCAAACGAAAATTCTCGACTTCGGCTTGGCGAAGACGGAAGCATCAGCCGCTGAGACGTTGACGGCCACTGGCGCAGCGGCAGGTACACCCGGCTATTTGTCGCCAGAACAAGCGCGGGGCGAGCCGCTGGATGTCCGAACGGACCTTTTTTCGCTCGGCGTGGTCCTCTACGAGATGGCCACGGGGAAAACGCCATTCGCGGGGAAGACCTCAAACGCGGTGATTGCAGCGATGCTGCATGAAACGCCCGAGCCACCTTCTCGTCTGAACCCGAAGCTTCCGCCTGAGCTGGAACGGATCATACACAAAGCTTTGGAGAAGGACCGGGACATTCGCTACCAACACGCCTCGGACCTGCGCGCCGACCTGAAGCGCTTGGCACGGGGCACCGAATCGGGACACGCGGCCGCTAGTCAAAGGACGGTCTCACTAGCCGCCGCAGTGATGGTCGTGATAATCGCGTCGAGCATTGCCTGGTTCTCCTCGCGTCATCGCCCTGCGCCTCCGGAGATGAAGCAGCGCCGATTAACCGCAAACCCCTCCGACAATCCTTTACGCGGCCTGGCCGTCTCGCCCGACAGCAAGTACGTGGC
>JBAUOG010000752.1:0-7047 GCA_049579625.1 Bryobacteraceae bacterium | reverse complement strand
CAGATCCCAACCGCACTCCCAATATGACGCAGCATCGAGACAGAAACAATAGAATTGATCGTCTAATCTCTAGGACGCGAAGCCATTGCCGAATGGTACACGGTACGACACGAACCGGACGAAATGTTCTATGCGCCGCCGCCTACTTGCTCCCGGGGTGCATACTACACTGAAGTAACTCCTGGACGCCCACGTGATCGGCCTCCAGCAAGTCCTGCTTCGCTCGACAAAAGGGATGCTTAGCCGACTGCCGGCTACTTGAGTGCCACCAGCCCAGACATCGAAAGCCCGCCAGTTCTTCGTCAGGAACGGACTGCTGTCCCGCGCCCACCCGAATTTTGAGTACCGGCCTGGCCAGTTGGAAATGGCTCTGGAGGTAGAATCGGCGATCGCCGAACGCCGTCACCTCGTAGTGGAAGCAGGCACGGGCACGGGCAAGACGCTGGCCTACCTCATCCCGGCCATACTCTCCGGCAAGCGTGTCGTTATTTCCACCGGTACGAAGAACCTCCAGGAACAGTTGTTCTTCAAGGATGTGCCTTTCCTGCAGACCCTCTTCGACTACCCGCTAAGCGTTTGCTATATGAAAGGCCGCAACAACTATGCATGCCGGCAGAAGATCTACGACGCGGAGCGTGAGCCCATTCTGAATGGCATGGATGAGATCTCCGACTTCCGCTTCATTCGGGGCTGGGAGCAAACCACCGCGTCGGGGGACCGTTCAGAGCTTATTCACCTTCCTGAAAACAGCTCTCTCTGGCACAAAATCGACGCTCGCAGCGACCTCTGTTCCGGCCAAAAGTGCAAGCAGTTCGACCGGTGCTTCATCACCGCCATGCACAGGCGAGCGCTTGAAAGCGACATCATCATCGTCAACCACCATCTCTTCTTCGCAGACCTCGCCGTCCGTGACGAATCCTATGGTGGAATTCTGCCTGAGTATTCCGCAGTGATCTTCGACGAAGCGCATGAGATTGAGGACGTTGCCGGCCAATACTTCGGCGTGAGCGTCAGCAACCTGCAGATTCACGAGCTGGTGCGGGACAGCAGCGCAATCGCCCGCCGGAAGGGCTTTGCTACGGCAGAACTCGACCGCGCCCTGATCGTACTCAGCGACCGCAGCGAGGGTTTTTTCTCGCTGTTTCCTCAGGAGGGGAGGCAAGGGTTTCGTGATCACCGCCGGTTCCTGGAGCGCAACGACATCGAATACCGGGAACTGCTGCTATCCCTCAGCCTGGTCAGCGGGCAGTTGCAACTCGCCGACGATGCGGTGGAAGATACAATTCCGCTGGTGCGGCGCGCGCGGCTGATTCAACTGGCGCTTGAGTTTTGGATGGCGGGCGCCGAAAAGACCTTCGTCTACTGGACCGAGCGGCGCGGCCGAGGGCTCTATCTACAGGCCACTCCCATCGACGTCTCCAGTGTTCTCGCCGAGCGCCTGATGGGGAAGGTAGACACCGTCGTCCTGACCTCTGCCACACTGACCGTTGCCGGATCATTCGACTACACCGAGTCGCGACTCGGCCTCAACGGTGCTCGGACCCTCGCCGTCCCCAGCCAGTTTGACTTCACAAGGCAGGCCTTACTTTACGTGCCGCCGCATCTCCCGGATCCGCGGGAGCGCGATTACACCCTGTACGCTGCCCGCGAAATTGAGAATATCCTCGAAGCATCGAGCGGTCGGGCATTCGTTCTCTTCACCAGTTACCAGCAGATGCGTCAGGTACATGGCGATTTGGTTGACCGCCTTCCGTTTCCCGTACTGCTGCAGGGAACCGTTCCCAGAAACGCCTTGATCGAGACGTTTCGGCAGACACCGGGGGCGGTCCTGTTCGCCACCTCCAGCTTCTGGCAAGGCGTCGATGTGCAAGGCGAGCAGCTCAGCTGCGTGATTATCGACCGCCTCCCGTTTGCTGTGCCCTCCGACCCGGTGATCGCCGCCCGGGTTGACGCCGTTCGCGAATCAGGAGGCAATCCGTTCTACGAATATCAGGTTCCGCAGGCGGCTTTGGCGCTTAAACAAGGCTTCGGGCGCCTAATTCGCGCTCAGTCCGACCGCGGCGTGCTCGCACTGCTGGATAATAGGATTACCAAGCTGCGGTACGGCACGGTTTTTTTTGATAGTCTTCCCCCGTACCGGTTCACAACAAAAATAGAGGAAGTGCAAGAGTTCTTTAATGTTTGAGATCTGTGTAGAACACTCATTTGCCGCAGGGCACGCGCTCCGCAACTATCGCGGAAAGTGCGAAAACGTGCATGGTCACAATTATCGCGTGCAAGTTAGTGTCGAAGGCCCCGAACTGGACGAGATCGGATTGCTTCACGACTTCGCGGATCTCAAGAAGCGGCTGCGCCAGACCAGCGAGTATCTTGATCATCAGTTCATCAACGACCTGAAGCCATTCGATGAGATCAACCCGTCGGCGGAAAACATAGCCAAGTACATCTACGACGAGGTGCAGAAAGACCTGCACAATGCGCGAGTGTCAGCTGTGAAGGTCTGGGAAACAGATACCTCGTACGCTATCTACAGGCCATAAATCCGCTTGCTGCCGCGCGCGGTTCAGTGCTGGAGTTTCACGGTCGCCACTGCGGTGCGCGGCTGTATAGGGGACTATCGCCCGAAAAAGTCAGCGTTCTTCTTTGCGAAGTCGTTCCATTTCTCCGGCAGATCGTCGAGGGCGAAGATTGCCGAAACCGGGCAAACCGGTACGCACGCTCCACAATCGATACACTCTACCGGATCAATGAACAGCATCTGTTCGCCTTCAAACTTCTCGCTGTCTTTTTTAGGGTGAATACAATCTACCGGACACGCATCAACGCAAGCCGTGTCTTTCGTCCCAATGCAGGGTTCCGCAATTACGTATGCCATGAGAACTTTCGATTAACGATCCTTCAGAAAACTTTCTTTCTTAAACCCTAGGAGTATCACATCACCCAGGAATCACCAACCGTTCGCCAGCGATCGGCGGGTTTGTAACTCTCAACTGCGTACAATGAGGCTAGATGATACCGAAGGTTCGAAAGGCCGTTTTCCCCGCTGCTGGATTAGGGACTCGATTCCTGCCGGCGACCAAAGCGCAGCCCAAAGAAATGCTCGCGCTCGTCGATAAACCACTGATTCAATACGGTGTTGAAGAAGCGATGCATTCCGGCATCCAGAACATCATCATCGTCACCGGACGCGGTAAAAGCTCCATTGAAGACCACTTTGACGTCAGCTTTGAGCTCGAGCACCTGCTCGAATTGAAGCACAGACCCGAGATGCTTTCCATGGTTCGTTCCATCTCGGACATGATTGATGTTTGCTACATCCGGCAGAAAGAAGCGCTTGGTCTGGGTCATGCTGTGCTCCGGGCGAAAGATCTGGTCGGAAATGAGCCATTCGCGACCATTCTTTCAGATGACGTGATCGCCTCCGAGGTTCCCTGCATCCGGCAGTTGCTCGACGTCTACGAATACTACGGCGCCTCGGTGGTTGCGTTGATGGAAGTTCCGCAGGAGTCTATTTCCGCCTACGGCATCGTCGATGCCGAACCGGTATCGCACAACGGCAATCGACAGAGCCTCTACCGCATCCGCAACATGGTGGAGAAGCCAAAGGCCTCCGATGCTCCCTCCAATATGGCCATCATCGGCCGGTATATCCTAACACCGGAAATCTTCGAGTGCATCGAGTCCATCGAGCCCGGAACTGGCGGCGAATTGCAGCTGACTGACGCCCTCAAATACCTGCTTCGGAATCGGCCGATCTATGGCCTGAAGTTTGAGGGGACGCGCTACGATGCCGGCGATAGGCTCGGCTATTTGAAGGCCACCGTGGAATTCGCGCTCAACCGGCACGACTTGGGCGGCCCATTCCGCGATTACCTCAAGAAGCTTGCGCTGTAACGAACTGTCAAACGCATTGCCGCTCCGAAACTCCCTACATCCGTGCCTAAGGTGGCCTTTGAAGCGCCGGAGGCTGTACGTCTGCACGGCGGCGCTTCTGTTGTTTGCACTCGGTCGCACTGCCGCGGCGCAGGAAAACGTAGTGGCCCAAGTCCGGCAGGCTCTCAGTCAGGGCGATCTCGCCAAGGCGGACTCGCTGGTCAGCTTCTACCAGCGGCTGAACGGCTATACGCCGGAGGTGATCGAGGCGTTCTCGTGGCTGGGCCGCGCCGAATTGAGTGCCGGGCAGCTCGATCGCGCGCTGGACAACGCGGAGGAAACCCGCCGCCTGGTTGGGGATCAACTGAAGACTCACAAGCTCGATAGCAACCCGCACCTCGCACTGGCTCTCGGAGCGGCGCTCGAAGTGGAAGCGCAGATCTTAATTGAGCGGCACCAGCGCACCGAGGCAGTGAGTCTCCTGCAGGCCGCCCTTCGGACCTATCAAGGAACGTCGGTGGTTGGGCGACTGCGCAAGAATTTGAATCTGTTGACTCTCACCGGGAAGCCCGCGCCGGCGCTGCAAATGACGAACTTTCTGTTTCCGACCGCCGTCCCGGCCGGCGCCCCAAAGGTGCGGTTGCTTTTCTTCTGGGCGCATTGGTGCTCCGACTGTAAGGCCGAAGCGCCCATCATTGCCCGCATCGCTGCCGACCTGGAGCCGAAGGGACTGACCGTCATTGGCCCAACCATGCTTTACGGCTACACCCGAGCCGGCCAGGACGCGATCCCCGAAGAAGAGCGGCCGTACATTCGCCAGATCTTTCAGCAGTACTACGCCTTCATCCCCAACATGGCTGTTCCCGTGAGTTCGGTTAACTTCGAAACGTTCGGCGCCAGCACCACGCCCACCCTCGTTGTCATCGATCGGCAGGGAATAGTGCGGCTCTATCATCCCGGCCGAATGGCCGAATCCGAGTTGCGCGCCGTGATCGAGCCGCTGCTCCCACGAGCGACTACGAGATAATCTGCCTATATGACTCGTCGCGTGTTTGCCGGTGCGTTATCGTCGCTGCTTGTACCCGGCACCTCCCTTTGGGCATTCGAACCGCCTCAGACCGTTATCTCGGTTCAAGTGAAGAACGATTATGGAAAGCCGGTGCAGCACGGGTCCGTCATCCTCGATTTCCTAAGTGGCCACGACGCGAAGAAACTCGGCGCGCGGCGCAAGATCCACTGGGAAATGCGGCTCAATCTAGAAGGCGGGGCAAAGTTTCCGTCCATACCGCAAGGCAAGGTTCGAGTGCAGGTGATCGCCGACGGCTACCAGACCTTCGGCCAGAACTTCGATGTTGACGAGTCGGCCAAGACCATCGACATCAAGTTGAATTACCCGCAGAAACAGTACAGCGTCCACGGCGACATGCCGCCCACCAAGCCCGAAGACAAGCCCAAAGAAACGACTCCGCCACCGCAATAACGGCATCTAAAGAACGATTGGAGGCCGGCGTAGTAGGAACCAAATTGGCTTAAGGATTCCCGGCAACCGCTCCGTAACCGTCGCGGCTCGGTAGGTTTCTTGCGAAAGTTGGAGCTGTTTCTACGCGCTCGGGTAAACCGCGATGCAATCGATCTCCACCTGGACATCGCGCGGAAGTTTCGCGACTTCCACTGTCGACCGCGCCGGCGGATTGGTCGGGAAATAGCGCGCGTAGACCTCATTCATCTGCGGGAACTCGGAAAGATTTTTCAGGAATACGCTGGTCTTTACCACATGCTCCAGCGACAGCCCGGCGGCGGCCAGCACTGCCTTCAAGTTCTCCAGGACGCGCTCCGTCTGCATCTGTATGGTGCCTTCCACCAGCTGCATCGTAGCGGGATCAAGTGGGATCTGCCCGCTTGTGAATAGCATCCCGTTGATCCTCACGGCCTGGGAATAGGGCCCAATTGCTTTCGGTGCGTTCTCAGAACAAATGATTTCTTTCATGGTCTTTAAGTTGCTCTCCATTCTAATCGGAACGCGGGACTTCCCGCTCTATTTGCCTTTCAACCGCAGCGTGCCCACCAGTTCGCTGACGCGGCTCACACCTTCGCGCTTCAGGAACCTGTCCAGTTCGCGGGCGATCCGAAGCGGCGCCTTGGGATCCCAGAACGTGGCCGTGCCTACTTCCACGGCCTGCGCTCCCGCAATCAGGAACTCGGCTGCGTCCGCCCCTGTAGCAATGCCGCCGAGTCCCACCACGGGAATCTTCACTGCCTGGGCCGCCTCGTAGACGAACCGCAATGCCATAGGCTTAATGGCCGGCCCCGACAAGCCTCCAAAACCTGCTCCCAGACGGGGAGTTCGTGTCTTCGCATCGATGGCCAGCGAGAGAAACGTGTTCACCAGAGAAATCGCATCCGCGCCGGCCGCTTCCGCCGCCTCTGCCAGCGGCTCGATCTTCGCCACGTTGGGCGACAGCTTCACCAGCATCGGCCGCTTTGTGAGCGGCCGCAGGCTTTCAACCAGATCCGACAGGCAACCCGGATCGCTCGAGAAGAAGATGCCGCCGTGCTTGACGTTTGGGCAGGATATATTAATCTCGTAACCAGCGATTCCCGCCGCGTCCTCCAGCACCCGGATCACTTCCTGATAGTCTTCGGCCGCATAGCCAAACACATTGACAAACACGGGCACGTTGAACCGGCGCAACTCGGGCAAGGTCTGCGCCACGAATGCCCGGACCCCGATGTTTTGCAACCCCACCGAGTTCATCATCCCGGAAGCCGATTCCCATAACCGTGGCGCCGGGTTCCCCTGGATCGGTTCGCGCGAAAGCCCCTTCGTGATCACTCCGCCGAGCTCACTCAGCTTCACTAGCCGGGCAAACTCAACTCCATAGCCGAACGTTCCCGACGCGACAAGAACCGGATTCTTCAGTGGAACACCACACAGCGTGGTTTCAAGGCGAGTCATGAAATACCGGGTGCGGCCACCGCTTCTTCGGCAGCAGCCTCCCGAGCTGCAGTTTGGGCGATTAAATCCCAGGTGCTTCGAATATCGTCCTCGTTGCTTTGCATGTTGCCGATCGCGAAGCGCAGCACGAATTGCCCGTCGAGGACAGTGTGCGACAGAAACGCATGCCCCGTCTCGTTGACTGCCTGTATGGTTCGTTGATTGACGGCATTCGATCC